>DATDKO010000407.1:0-8901 GCA_036519935.1 Rubrobacter sp.
TCGCTGGTTGAAGCGCTGCTCGCAGCCAGACGTCGGGCCGAGGCAAGCGCCCTTCAGACAAGAAGCTACCAGGAAAGCCTGCGTCGAAGCGAGGAACGCTTCAGGCTCCTGGTGGAAGGGGTAGAAGACTACGCGATCTTCATGCTCGACCCCGAAGGGCATGTTGCCACCTGGAACGAGGGGGTCAAGCGTATCAATGGCTATACGGCGGAGGAGATCGTCGGCAAGCACTTCTCGGTTTTCTATACCCAGGAAGACGTGGAGAGCGGCCACGCTGAGGAGGAGCTGAGGGTGGTGGCAGAGGAAGGCCGCTACGAGGAGGAGGGCGTGAGGGTCCGCAAGGACGGCTCCGAGTTCTGGGCGAGCATGCTCGTCACGGCTCTGAGAGACGAGGAGGGTAACCTCAGGGGCTTCTCGAAGATAGTACGCGACATCACCGAACGCAAGGAGGCTGAACAGACGCTCAAGGAGAGCGAAGAGCGTTTCCGCGCCCTAGTGCAGCACTCCTCCGACGTTATCACGGTAATCGACGCCGAGGGCACCATACGCTATGTCAGTCCGGCGGTCGAGAGGATTATGGGCTACCGCCCCGAAGATCTGGTGGGAAAAAGCGTCTTCTACTACGTGCGTCCGAACGACCTCGAAGAAGCGGAAAATGTGTTCGCCAAAATCTGGTCGCGACCCAGCGTCCACCCAGCTTTCGAGTTTAGTGTGCCGCACAAGGACGGTACCTGGCGCCACTTCGAATTTCTCGGCAACAACCTGCTGGATGACCCGAATGTCAGGGGCGTGGTGATCAACCAGCGTGACATCACGGAGCGCAAGCTGGCTGAGAAGACGTTGCGCGAGAACGAAGAACTCTATCGCAGAGTAATCGAGCAGGCCGGCGAGAACATCTTTCTGATCGACGTGAGAACCAAGCGCATCATCCGAGCCAACACTTCACTACAGCGCTCGCTAGGTTACTCGACCGAGGAACTCCGCCAACTGACGCTCTACGATATCGTCGCCCACGGCAACGAGGACATCGAGCGCAACGTCCGCCACATCCTTGAGGAAGGACACCGCTATATCGGCGAGAGACAGTATCGGCGCAACGACGGCTCTCTGATCGACGTTGAGGTCAGCGTCAGCGCGATCTCCTACAGCGGCAGGGACATCATGTGCGTCGTGGCCCACGACGTAACGGAGCGCAAGAGGGCTGAAGATCTGCTACAGCAAAGCCTGGACGCGCTGCTCGCACTCTACGAAACAGGTCAGCTCTTTGGCTCCAGCCTCGAGCGCGAGGAGATCGGATCGAGCTTGCTCGAGATCGTAGGGCGGCTCTCCGATGCGACGGCGGCGATCATCAACCTGAGCGACGATGGGAACCACCCGCTCGTATGGCGCACGATCGGACCGGAGAGCCTCCTCGCTTCGGTTCGTAATGAGCCGGAGGCTAGAGCCGCGCTGCAGGCGGTCTTTGAGACCGAAGAGGTAAGGCTGTTGGAGACGAAGAGTGCGAACGCACAAGGGAAGCGCCTTGCGGGGTTGTTCCTGCCGCTACGGGTACGCGACCGGGTCGAGGTCTACGGCCCGAAACACCTGGCGAAGAGCGGCGCTGTGGAGACTTTTGCCAGCGTGGCCAACCGGGCCGCGAGTGCGCTGGAGAACGCCCGTCTCTATGAGGAGCTGGCGAAGCACAGGCGCCGGCTGCAGCACCTGGTGGGCGAACTCGTGAGCGCCCAGGAGGAGGAGCGGCGCCATGTTGCCTACGAAGTTCACGACGGGCTCGCCCAGGCTGCTGTCGCTGCCTACCAACACCTGCAGATCTTCGCGGCGGACAACCCTCCTCGCTCCAACGGCGACGAGGAAAGACTCGATCGGGCCCTAGAGATGCTCCAACACACGGTCGAGGAAGCTCGCAATGTGGTCGCCGACTTACGCCCCACGGCACTCGACGACTTCGGGCTGGCGATCGCGCTACGCCTGCAGGTGGAGCGGCTTCGCGACGAGGGTCTTCGGGCCATTTACGAGGAAACCCTGGGAGGAGGGCGCCTGCCAGAAGTGGTGGAGACGGCGCTCTTTAGGGTCGCCCAGGAGGCGCTGACGAACGTGCGCAAGCATGCACGAACGGACCGTGTACACGTCGCGCTCGAGCGCCGGGGCCGGACAATCCACCTCCAAGTCCGGGATTGGGGGCGGGGGTTCGTGCCGGACGGCAGGACGGACCAGGCTGATCCGGGCGAGAGGATCGGCCTCTCCAGCATGCGGGAGCGAGTCGTCCTGCTCGGCGGTCACTTCAAGATCCAAAGCGAACCAGGAGCCGGAACGTTGGTGGTGGCGGAGGTCCCGCTGCCGGAGGAGAGAACCACGGAAGGGGGGAGTGATTACGGGGAGTGAGGCTCTGCCGGAGGGACGAGCCATCCCAGCCCGGATCGTCATAGCCGACGACCATGGCCTCGTGCGGCAGGGTTTCCGGAGTATGTTGGCCCGCGAGGAGGGGTTGGAGGTTGTCGGCGAGGCAGAGGATGGGAGGGAGTAGAGATATGCTCTCGATTGCGACCCGATCTGGTCTTGATGGACGTCCGAATGCCCAGCCTGGATGGGTTGGCGGCTACACGAGAGATCAAGCAAGGTCACCCGGAGACGAGCGTTCTGATGGTCACCATGCAGGAGAACCCCGACTACCTGCTCGAGGCGGTGAAGGCTGGTGCCGCTGGCTACGTCCTGAAAGGTTCACCGAACAGCCAGATTATGAACTCCATACGCAGGGTGCTTAGTAGACGCACAAGCTGACAGCTTATCTGACAGTTTATGACAGTCTATCCCTGTGGTATCGTTCGGGTGGGATGGAGAGAAATCCGCTTAGAAACAGGCATTTCTCGGAATCACAGGGTGGTGCGGACGGTTTCCGGGGCCGTGTGTCGTTATCCTGAAGGAGGAGCCGGCGGCATAGTCGCACAGAAGCCTGCCAGCTGCCTGGCGTGCGCCATCGACGACAGCTGACCCCTACGCAGAACCGTTTCGGGCGTGTTAGGCCAGTTTCGTTGACGATTAGGTTCGGTGGGGAGGCAAGGAAAGCCCGCCTAAAAGCAGGCTGGGTAGTGACCCCACCGGGATTCGAACCCGGGTTTTCGCCGTGAGAGGGCGATGTCCTTGGCCTCTAGACGATGGGGCCTTGCCGACAGGCAGGGGAAGATTCTACCCGACGGCCTCCGCTTCGTCAAAAGGGTTCGGGGTCGCTGTCTAAACCGGCAGGCGCTGCATCTTCTGGGTGGCGTCCCGGGCGCGGAGCAGGCTGCGTTCGCGTCCCAGGAGCTGCATGGTCTCGAAGAGGCCTGCGCTGACGGTGCGGCCTGTAACGGCGAAGCGCAGGGGGTGTATCAGGTGGCGCGCGCCCTTCTCCTTTTCGGCCGCGAGGCCGCGCACCGCTTCCTCGATCGCGGTCTCCGTCCACTCGGGAAGAGCTGTGAGGCGTTCGACGAGCTCGGGAAAGGTTTCGCGGGCGAACTCCTTGCCGAACTGCTCCTCGAACTCGGCCTCGTCGTAGTCGAGGGAGCCGCCGTAGAAGTAGCCGACGGAGTCGGGGATCTCGGTCGTCAGGGCGATGCGCTCCTTCAGGAGATCCATGATGTCCTCGAGGCGCGCCGGGTCCCGTCCGAGCTCCTCCTCCGTCACCGCGCCAGACTCGACGAGCATGGGAGCTGCGAGTGCGGCCAGTTCTTCCGGGCTCTTGCGGCGAAGGTAGACGGCGTTCACGGACCTGAGCTTCTTCTCGTCGAGGATCGCTGGGTTGCCGCTCACGCGGTCGATGCGGAAGCGTTCTGCCAGCTCCTCGGGGGTGAAGATCTCCTCGTCAGCGGCGTAGCCAGCGCCGAGGAGCGCAAGGTAGTTGAAGAGCGCCTCGGGCAGGTAGCCCCGCTCTGCGAAGTCCTCGACGCTCGCCGCGCCGTGGCGCTTGCTGAGTTTCTTCTTGTCTGGCCCGAGGACCTGGGGGACGTGGGCGAAGGCAGGGAGCGGGTTGCCTAGGGCCTCGTGGATCAAGATCTGGCGCGGCGTGTTCGAGAGGTGGTCGTCGCCCCGGATGACGTGGCTTATCTCCATCTCCGCGTCGTCGAAGGCGGCGGCGAAGTTGTAGGTCGGGGTGTCTGTGGACTTCATCAAGACGAAGTCTTCCAGGTTGGCGTTCTCGAAGGTTACCGGGCCACGGATCATGTCCTGCACCACGGTCTGGCCCTCGCGCGGGGTCTTGAAGCGGACGGTGTAGGGCTCGCCCGCCTGTATTCTCTCTCCGGCCTCATCTGGGTCCATCTCGCGGTACTCGCCGCCCGTATAGATCGGCTGCCGTCCTTCGGCCCGCGCCCTTTCGCGAAGCCCGGCGAGTTCCTCAGGCGTTGCGAAGTCGTAGTAAGCCGCCCCCGAGTCGAGGAGCTTCTTTGCGGCCTCGCGGTAGAGGTCGAAGCGCTCGGTCTGGCGGTATGGGGGATGTGGGCCGCCGGCCCCGGGGCCCTCGTCCCAGTCGAGGCCGATCCAACGCATCGAGCGTCCGAGCTGCTCGACCGACTCCTCCGTGGAGCGCTCCAGGTCCGTATCCTCTATCCGCAGCACGAACGTGCCGCCATTCTTGCGCGCGAAGAGCCAGTTGAATAGCGCCGTGCGTACACCACCGACGTGCAACCTGCCGGTCGGGCTCGGTGCGTACCTGACCCTGATCTTTGCGTCGTTTTCCATAGTCTAAACCTAACACAGGTTGGTCGAGGCCGTGCGGCATCAGCGGTTTGTTCCCGCTTACGCGCCCCTCAAGTGGTCCTTGGCGCAGAACGCCGGGGTCATCCGGGCCGCGGCTAGATCTCCAGCCGCGCGTCTTCGAGGTCGCGCTCGACGCGGCGTCTCACTTCGTCGCTGATGCGTCCTTCGCTCCTGAGCCGGAGGAGCGCTGCACGCTCGGCGCCCAGCAGCTCCCGCCCGAAACGCTGGTATGCTAGGGAGCGTTCCTCGTAACCGACGCTCTTTTCACCGCTCTCGGTTTGCTCGCTGTGGCGGGCGGCGAAGCGTCGGCGACGGTACTCTTAGAGATCGCGCATCCGGCTGGTTGCCAGCCAATCCTGAAATCCCGCGTGACTCCTTGCGGTCGCCGGCTATCTCAGCCGACTATCAGCACTTCGAGCGTACGCGGGCCGTGCACACCTTCGACCCTGTCGAGCTCGATGTCCGAGGTCGCCGACGGGCCTGAGATAAAAGTGATGGCCCTGCCTTCGCCCTTGACCGCCTTTTCCAGGCTGGCAAAGGCCTCGGGTACGAGGCCCACTATCTGCTGCTCTCGCACGACGCACAGGTGGTAGTCGGGGAGTAACGTGAGCGCCCGGCGGCCCTGCGCCCTGCCGGCATCGAGCACGATGGTGCCTGTCTGGGCTATGCCGAGGGCGCAGCCCGTCAACACGCCGTCGCTCTCATCGAGCTCCTGCTTCGAGAGCCGGGGACGGGCAGCGTCGCGAAGGGTCTCTATGCCCTCTGGGATCCACTCTCTAGGCAGGTAAGGGGGGATGACGAGGCGTCTCACGCCGCGCCGCTTTAGGGCTTCTTCTATGGCCCCGGGGAGATCCTCGTGGCCCACGCGACGGACGTCTGCCTCGTACTCCGCCGTGCGCTCGGCGAAGCGCGCGACGATCTCCTCGCGTTCCGCGCCGTCTTCCTTGCGGTATTCGCGTTCGACGGATACGTCTTCGGGACGCTCCGCCTCTGGCACGTCGCGGGTGGCGTGCCTTATACGCCACAGGATCGTCTCCTTCGCGGTCGTCGCCACTAGAAGGACCCCCTGTTCCGCTTCCACCACTCTCGGAAAGTCTGCTGTGGAATGGGCTTGAGGTCGCGTACGGCGGTCCAACCGGCGAGCCTGCCTGGAAGGCGACCAATGGAGCCTCCGCGGGCGAAGGGCCATTGGCCTACCCGCGCCATTCTCTGGGCCCTCTCGTAGAGCTCTGGGTCGGAGAACACTCTAGCGACCGTCTGCATCGCGACGTTCTCAGGGTCGAGTTTCGAGCGGAGACCGCCCATGTACTGCTTGTGACGGACGACCCTGCCACGGAGGTGGACGAGGACCTCTGGGATGTTGATCTTGACCGGACAAACCTGGTAGCAAGCCCCGCAAAGCGACGAAGCGTAGGGCAGCGAGTCAGGGCCAGGGTCGCCGATCCCGACGAGCTGGGGCGTCAGGATCGCGCCTATCGGGCCTGGGTAGACGGAGTTGTAGGCGTGGCCGCCAGTCCGCTCGTAGACGGGGCAGACGTTGAGGCACGCCGAGCAACGGATGCAGTTCAAGGCCTGGCGTCCTATCTCATCCGCCAGCACGTCGGTACGCCCGTTGTCCATGAGGACCAGGTGGAACTCCCGCGGTCCGTCACCGGCTTCGCCCGAGACCCCGGTCCAGAACGAGGTGTAAGGGTTCATCCGCTCCGCTGTCGAGGAGCGGGGGAGCAGTTGCATAAAGACTTCGAAGTCCCGCCAGGCCGGGATGACCTTCTCTATCCCCATGAGGGTCACGAGGACCGGCGGCAACGTCGTGCACATCCTGCCGTTGCCCTCGGACTCGACGACGCAGACGGTTCCCGTCTCGGCCACAGCGAAGTTCGCCCCCGAGATGCCGACCTTCGCTGCCAGGAACTTCTCGCGCAGGTACAGGCGGGCTGCCTCTGTCAGATCGGAAGGCCTGTCGGAGAGATTCTGCGCGCCAAGCTCTTCCATAAAGAGCTCCCGGATCTCCGCCCGGTTCTTGTGGATCGCGGGCACCAGGATGTGTGAGCTCGTCTCCCCTGCGAGTTGGATGATGAGCTCCGCGAGATCCGTCTCGAAAGCCCTGATACCCTCCCTCTCCAGATGCTCGTTGAGCTTTGTCTCGTCGGTAGCTATGGACTTGACCTTGACGACCTCTTCTGCGCCCTTTTCTTTGACGATCCCTGTGATTATGCGGTTCGCCTCCTCGGCGTCGCGCGCCCAGTGGACTTTGCCTCCGGCGCGTGTCACGGACTCTTCGAGCTGCAGCAGGTATTCCTCGAGGTGGCGCAGGACGCGCTCCTTGAGGGCGCGTCCTGCCTCCCTGAGCCCTTCCCAGTCAGGCATCTCATCGACGGCGACGACGCGCTTGCGGCGGATGGTCTGGGTGGCCTTGCCGAGGTTACGTCTTAGCTGCGAGTCGGAGAGGCTCTCCTTCGCCGACTCCTCGAACGTCGGAGTCGGGCCAGGAGAGAATGCGTCTGACTTCTTCGTCTCCACTATCCCTCCTCTGCCTTGCTGGCGAGTATCTGGGCCAGATGCACGGTCTCCACTCCTGTACGAAGGCGGCCGAGTCCGCCGCCGATGTGCATCAGACACGAGTTGTCCCCTGCCGTGCAGAGCTCGGCCTCGGTGTCGAGGATGCGCCGGATCTTGTCCGAGAGCATCGCGGCGGAGGTGTCCGCGTTCTTGACCGCGAAGGTCCCGCCGAACCCGCAGCACTCCTCGGCCTCGGAGAGCTCTACGAGGTCGATGCCCCGCACGTTCCGTAACAGCTCCAGCGGAGCATCTCCGACTTCGAGCATCCTCAATGAGTGGCAGGTCGGGTGGTAGGTCACGCGGTGCGGGTAGTAGGCGCCGACGTCGGTGAAGCCGAGTTTCTTGACCAGGAACTCGGAGAGCTCGAAGACTTTCGGGCCAAGCTCCTCGACCTGTTCGGCGAGACGCCCGTCCCCGGCGAGGTCCGCGGCCATCGGGTAGAGCTCGCGCACCATGCTCACGCAGGAGCCAGAGGGTGCGACGACGGCCTCGTAACCGCCGAAGATCTCGACGAAGCGCCTCACGAGGGATATGGCTTCGCGCTGGTAGCCTGTGTTGAAGTGCATCTGCCCGCAGCACGTCTGCGCGTACGGAAAGTCTACCTCCATCCCGAGGCGTTCGAGAACCTCGACGGTAGCCCGTCCCGTCTCGGGAAAGAGCGTGTCGTTGAAGCAGGTTATGAAGAGCGCCACTCGCACCGCTATATTCCCCTTCCCGGAGAGATGAACCTCTTGGCTCTCCCTGCCGCCAGGGACCTCCTACGGGACCATGAACTTGAATACGTAGGCCTGGAGGACCACCAGTATGGACATCACGATGGTCAGCCCGATAGACCACCTCAAGACCAGGCGCAAGAGGTCGCCCTCCTTGCCCTGGAGGCCTGTGGCACTCGTGCCTACGGCGAGGTTCTGCGGGCTGATCATCTTCCCCAGAACGCCACCCGAGGAGTTGGCGCCGACGGTCAGGATGGGGCTCAACCCGATCTGCTGGGCCGTGACCTTCTGGAGGTTGGCGAATAGGGCATTAGACGAGGTGTCCGAGCCCGTGAGCGCCACCCCTAGCCACCCGATGATGGGTGCGAAGAACGGGAACAGAATGCCCGTCGCGGCCAGTATCAGGCCGAGGGTGAAGGTGATGCCCGAGTAGTTCAGGAGATAGGCCAGGCCGAGGATCGTGGCTATCGTCAGGATCGCCCACTTGAGCTGGTTGAGGGACTCGCCGTAGATCCTCAGCGCCCTGCCGGGGCCTACCCTGAGGACGGCGAGGGCGATGATGTCCCCGATCAGAATGATCGTCCCCGCTGCAGAGAGCCAGTTGGTCGAGAACGTGGCGTCGTAGGGAGTAGGCTTCGGAACGACCGGTGCCGTCTGCTCGATGTGCCCGTTGAGTCCTGGCCAGGGCACGGTCGGCAACCCCGTCGTATCGCTGATCTCCGCGCTTGGAAAGTTTATCGCGGTCTGCGTGGCGCCAACGGCGTCTTTGATCGGGGGTATCTGCACGATCAGGAACAACGCGACTATGATGATGAAAGGTGACCAGGAGTACAGCGTGCGTCCCAGCGGGGGGGTATCGAAGCTCTCCCTGTCGTCCGAAGGGGGCTCGTGCTCGAAG
>DATDKO010000408.1:0-6999 GCA_036519935.1 Rubrobacter sp.
CTGCCATCCTGGGCGGTGGTCTCTACCGGCGACAAAGTGGTGGGCACCGATGCCGTCCGTTCCATGGCCGAGCGCGCCGGGGCTACGATCACCGAGGTGGAGGGCTCCCACGTGATCATGATGTCGCAGCCACAGGTCGTCGCGGAGGCGATCCTGACCGCGGTCGCAGCGGCCCCTCAGAAGGAGTAAGAAGCCTACAACTCCCAGTAAAAGCGATAGCTTGCGCTCTAGAGATATTCACGAAGTACCTAGAAGAAGAAGAATTCTGCGAAGTTCGCAGTAGCAATCTCCCCTGGCGACGCGCCCGACGCCGGCGCCCGTCACGGACGAGATCGCCCTCATCAGGTTGAAATGCTGAACTTCGGCACAAATGCGGCGTGGATTCGTTACAAGCGGTAGCGACTTGCTACCTTACAACTTCCCGAGAAATCTAGGACCTCTTCCAGAGCCGAGGCTCGTCGGGCGACGAGCTTTCTGGCCCAGTAGAAACGGTGACGTTGCGCGAGGGCATGTTGAAGGGAAACATCTTGACCACGAGCCGCTCTACTAAAATAGAGCAGGTCGAAGAACCCAAGGTCAAGCTGCCCAACGGTTAGGAAGCAGACCTTCAAAGAGACCTCGTCGGCAAATGCCGACGAGGGTCCTTGCGGAGCTTGCGTAGGGCGTAGGTGTTGGAGGTGCCGCGCTGAGCTTCTGCTTCTTCGCTCACCGTTATATTATTACTATGAGGCTTGTGCTTTCCCTCTACGCCAACCGTCGCCCTCAGTTCTGTGTCGCCCTGTCTATAGCATCGAGCGCTTCTTTGCCCACGGCGCCGTGGACACTAGATGCATGGCCTAGCCCCCCTGCCAGACCTGCCACCACTTTCGCCTGTACGGGCGCTCTGTGCCCTCCTGCGCCTCTGTGGGCGTGTCGGCGATCCCAAGATCGCGAGCGCTTGCACAGTTCGCGCACTACCGAGGAGAGAACCCCTCACCCAAACCCCCTGATATGAGAAGGTGTGCAAGATGTGCCGTTCGGTGGATGTGCTGACCTCGGACGCCGCGTACCATAGCGTTAGGACGGGCGTGTCCCCTCCCCCTTGGAGTGCGCGCCCGTCCCCCTCAGTACTGGCCGCGCTCTTCTCTCATCTGGCGCGGCCTTCGCTTTGCCCGGTCCTATGCCGCAGGGTGTTTCTTATGTACAGGTTAGCGGTCTCGGCCAGCTCCATGATCTGTGGCGGCGGCATAATATGTGGAGTAAGGCTGCGCAGGCGTCCGACGTACGCTTTTTCAGTTGAGCCACCAGATGGCAGCATTGAGGACCGTGGCGAACGTAACCCACGCCAGGTAGGGGAGGAGCAGCACGGCAGCCAAACGGCTTAGCGGGCGGAAGGCCAAGGTTGTGAGCAGTATCGCACCCCACAGGACCAGGATCTCGATCAGCGCTAGGCCCGGGGCCTGCAGGCCGAAGAAGATAACCGTCCACAGGAAGTTGAGCACCAGCTGCCCGAAGTAGAGGATCATGGCTACTCTAGCGCCGGAGAACCCACTCCTGCGCCACACGAGCCATCCCGACAGGGCGATGAGGAAATAGAGGATCGTCCACACCGGGCCGAAGAGCCAGCTCGGGGGACTGAAGAAGGGCTTCTCAAGGGTTTCAAACCAGCCGCCAGGGGCGGTCTGAGCGGTGGTGATGACCGACCCGAGTCCCGCCACGGCGAAGCAGGCCGCAAGGAAACCGAGCAGGGCGAGGGCGGAGCGGGTGTTGCCCACCGGCGCTCGCCGGTTGAGGGTGTCGGACATTGGTCGGCCTCCTCGGTGGCTCTGCAACGTTCGACCACACTCTAGCAGACGGATTTTCGGCTCTAGGTTAGCCTCTACCCCCGGGCCCCTCGGGTTACGAGCACCTGGTCCAGGTTGTACCTGGACTACCGAGGGTAACCTGAGGCGACCCTCCTTCGGCTGCGTTAGTGCGGGAGGCCCCGACTACTTACGGTAACCTCTCTAGCAGAGTGGCGTCACGAAGCGGGCGGATCGCCGTCTTCGAGTTCGACGAGCCGTTGTTGGAGACGCCGGTTCTTCTCATCGCCTTCTGCTCCGTGGTGGATCTCCCGGTGGCAGTTCGGGCAGATCGCCCCGACCGAGCGGGGCTTGTCTGGTCCCCCGTCGGAGAGCTTCGTCGTGTGGTGGGGCTCCAGGTAGGGCGTACCGTCGGGGCGTGAGAAGGGGGCCGGGCTCCCGCACGACTCGCACGTTCCTGCCGCCCGGGCCAGCACGTACCCCCGAACGGCGGCGCTTCTTTCGTGGTAGCGGCGTGTCGTTTCCCGTGGGCTTTTCTGCGCTCCTTGCGAAGCGGCCTTGAGGGCTCGCCGCCTAAGCCGGGCGATGTGGGTCTCGTCCGTGAGGACGTCTGATCCTTCGTGGTCGGCGATCTCGCCGATGTACCAGTCGAAGACTTCCACGAGCCGATCTGCGGCCTCTTCGCTCCGGAGCAGGAGTAGCCCGAAGGTCGGGCAACCGTTAACCGAGTCGGGGAGGTCTACATCCGGGATCTCGTTGATGCGGTCTAGCAGCTTCGGCCCTTCTTCATGCCCCTATTCACCTGAGTGCGTGGAAGAGGAATTCTCCGAAGTTCGCAGGCACGGCGTTCTCGGAAGTTCGCCTTGCCCTGGTACGCTACCTATGAGCGTGTGAGGCTCATGGCTGCGAGGGATCAGACCCCTCTTCCGACCTCGCGTAACGCCGATGCAACTCGACGGGGTGTGAGCGGCCCGCTCGGCGGCGCCGGGCACGGATGTTCAGTAACTCGACGAAGACGGAGAAGCCCATCGCAAAGTAGATGTAGCCCTTGGGGATGTGCTGGTCGAATCCTTCCAGGAGAAGGGCCAAGCCGATCAGGAGCAGGAAGCTCAAGGCGAGCATCTTCAGGGTGGGGTGGCGGTTGACGATACCGGCGACGGCCTCGGCAGAGACCAGCATCACCACTATGGCCACCGTGACGGCAGCGATCATAACTGAGACCTGATCTACCATGCCGACGGCGGTGATCACCGAGTCCAGCGAGAAGATTATGTCGAGGAGGATAATCTGGATCAGGACGCTGGCGAACGTCGCCTTGACCCTGGCGCTGGAGTGACCCTCCTCGCCCTCGAGGTTCTCGTGGATCTCGTAGGTGCTCTTGCCAAGCAGGAAGAGTCCGCCGCTGATCAGGATCACGTCGCGCCCGGAGATCTCCTGCCCCAGGACCGTAAACAGCGGCGCGGTGAGCCCGATGACCCAGCTCAAAGAGAGGAGCAAGAGGATTCGCATGAGAAGCGCCATGCCTAGCCCCAGCCGGCGGGCGAGCGCCTGCCTGTGCTCGGGCAGCTTGTCCACGAGGATCGAGATGAACACTATGTTGTCTATGCCAAGGACGATCTCTAAAGCCAGCAACGTCAAGAAGGCGACCCAGACTTCGGGGTTCAGCAACAAATCCACGCCTGCCACCCAGCCTTTCTGTTCTCCACCACTTTGGTTAGTATCTCCCTCGGTACCTCGGTCATCTCATCTCATCCCTCTCCTAGGTTGGAAGCGATCCCTCGTCCCGCTCGACTGGGTGGCGCTCAGTGGCACCGGGCGCTACCGGAGTCGCCGAAGATCTCGCCCTCCACGGGGATAAAACGCCACCCGTAGCTCTTCGGGCTGAGCGTGAGCTTCAGCACGCCGTAGCTCTCATCATTGTGGACCTCGCTGTTGGGAAGGGGATCGAAGATGGGGTAGTGACTCTTACCTCCCCCGCTGCCCACCACGAACTGCCTGATGCCGCGCTGGGGGTCTGCTCTCCCCTCGGGGTCCTGCGGCGCAAAACGCTCGTAGTTGTGCTCGTGGCCGGAGAGGACCACTTCCGCTCCCGCCTCGTAAAGTGCTTCCCACAGCGGTTCCATAGTGGAGGTGCCGCCGTGTTTTACCCCCGAGCTGAAGCGCGGGTGGTGCATGTAGGCCAAAGTGCACTGCCCCTCATCAGCGTTGGCGGCGAGGTCCTCCTTGAGCCACTCCGTTTGGGCGGAGCCGGGACCGCAACGGATCTCTCCTCCCACTCCGCAGTTGCTGTTGAGGGCGACTATGTGCCAGGCGCCGAGGTCGTAAGAGTAGTAGCCCTCATCGGGATCTCCGGCGGCATCACCGAAGTAGTCGAAGTAGTCTGATGCCCCTTCGGTTTCGTATTCGTGGTTTCCGGGGGTGGGCTTGGTGCGCTCTTTGAACTGTCCCCAGGTCGGCTCGTAGCAGTTCCTGAAGTCCTCGGCCGCTCCGTCTGGGTAGGCGTTGTCGCCCAGGGTGAGCACCGTGGCGCCGTCGATGTCACCGACGAGCTTGGCGGTTGCCTCGTCGCCCTCGCTGGAGCAGTCGGCGATGTCGCCCGCCGCGACGATGACCTCCCCGGAAGGAAGTCGAGGGGGGCGCTCCGGAGCGCAGCCAAGGGCGAGGAGACCCCCCAGGAGGGTCACGAGGACCATCGGAGCGAACCTCCTTCTCCTCCTCCTGGCGCTCGCCGCCGCACCAAGCAGTAGCGACGCCGCAGCTGAGCAAGCTGCGACCATCCTGACCCACTTCGACATGGCCCATCTCCCTTCTGCTAACGGGCCGTGAGGACACGCCAAAGGCGAGCCCACCACGGCGTAGGCACCTACACACCCGTGATGGTCTCGCCCGCTGCGCAGTAGTACGTTTTCTCTCTCTGTCGCAGTCTGCCAGCCGGGAGCACCGCAGAGCTCCGTATTGACGACCGGCTCCCCGCTATCTAAGCGGAGGGGCTACTCCCCAATCAGCGCTCCATATTATCATCGGAAGGTCTGCGGTAAACCTGCAGCGCTGCTCCAAGGGTTATTCACCGAAGTGCGTGGAAGGGGAATTCTCAGAAGTTCGCCATAACGGCGTTCTCCGAAGTTCAGCAATCATTCAGAAGCAGGGCGTAGGGAAGGGTCCTTCGCAGGTCCGGCCTTTTTGCGTCTTACGCCTTTTGCGTCTTACGCCTCAGCGTGTATTTTTGAGCACGGTTCGGCGCATAGCACCACTACAAGCATCGTTCCGCCCCAGGGGAGCGGGAGGAAGGAGGCACCGAATGTACGCTCGGATGGACACCATCCCAGGCTCGACCTGACCATCGCCCACTTCCGTTAGTCGATACGCCCCCAACAAAGAAGGGAACCATCACCATGGCGATGGTCCACACAAGGGCCGAGGTGGAGGCCGACATGAGGGAGACCCTCGGTCTGGTCCCTACGTTCTTTAGCCGCATACCCGACGAACTGCTTGAGCATGAGTGGGCGATCTTCAAGCGCCTGGAGCTCGGCGAGACCCTCATCCCCAACAAGTACAAGGAGCTAATGGGCATCGCTCTGCACTCGGAGACCAAGTGTGTCTACTGCACTTTGTTCCACACCGAGGCGGCCAAGATGTTCGGCGCTACCGAGGAGGAGATCCAGGAGGCCGTCCACTACGCCAAGATGAGCGCGGGCTGGAGCGTCTACCTAAACGGTATCCGCGAGGACTACGATCAGTTCGCCGTGGAGCTTGGCCAGATAGGCGAGTACCTCTCCTCCAAGGGCTAGAGTAGGGGTATCTTGTGCAGCTTGAGCGGGTTCGTCCGTCTGTGTTGCGCCTGACGCTGCATGCCTACGAGCTGGCAGCGCTGATCGCGGCAGCCCGCTTGGTAGCGCAGAAGGGCGAGGAGGAGTTGCCGGAGGAGGCGGCGCAGCAGTTGCGCCAAGTGCTGGCCAGCTACGACGAAGCTAGCCGCCATCCAGACGCGGCCGTTCAAGGGGGTTAGGGGGTTCGGGAGCGAGCGCTTTCGGGCCGAGGCGTCTAAGTCCCGGCCCTCCTTCTTGCCCTTATTCACCGGAGTGCGTGGAAGGGGCATTCTCGGAAGTTGGGCTGTCTGGACGGTGGACGGTGGACGGTGTGAGAGCCTTCGTCTGTGGCATCATACCCCTGGGAAGGGCTAAAACGTCGGGTTATTCTAAGCCCGTCGGGAAGGAGGACGTCGTGTCGCAGGAGAATGTCACCTCCAAAGACGGCACGCCCATCGCCTACTGGCGTAGCGGGGACGGACCGCCTCTCGTGCTGGTCCACGGGACGCCCGCCGACCACAGCCGCTGGACTCCAGTCCTGCCGGCGTTCGAGCAGCACTTCACTGTCTGCGCCGTCGATCGGCGCGGTCGCGGAGGCAGCGGCGACTCGGGTGACTACACGATAGAAAGGGAGTTTGAGGACATCGCAGCGGTGGTGGACTCCACCGGGAAACCGGCGAACCTGCTGGGCCACTCGTTCGGAGCGCTATGTGCGCTTGAAGCCGCTCTGCTCACCCGCAACGTCCGCAAGTTGGTGCTCTACGAGCCGCCGATGGACGTGACCGGCGAGCAGATCAACCCGCCCGGGGTCGTCGACCGGCTCGAGGCACTGCTGGAGGCAGGTGACAGGGACGGGGTGGTGGCCACCATGCTCCGCGAGGTTGCCGGGGTGCCACCCGAGGCGGTGGAGTACATGCGGTCGGTACCAGCGTGGCAAGCGCGGGTGGCCGCGGCGCACACCATCCCGCGGGAACTGCGAGCGCAGGAAGCCTATCGGTTCGATCCCGAGCGGTTCGGCGATCTTGAGGTACCGACGCTGCTGCTGATCGGGGGCGAGAGCCCAACTACCTTCGAGGAGGCCGAAAAGGCCGTCGCCGAAGCGCTGCTGGACTCCCGCATCGTCGTCATGCCCGGCCAAGGGCACGTGGCGATGGACACTGCGACCGACCTGTTCACAACCGAGGTTCTCCGGTTCCTAGAAGGGCCCTAGAAGGAGGTCGGCCACAAGCTCTCACGGGCACCGAGACGGCCTTATTCACCCAAGTGACGCTCCTATAGTCAAGTGGCGCCGCTTCCAGCAGCAACGTCGCGCTCGTCTTATGGCCTTGTCAGCGAGGAACAGGCGACGCAAGTGACCAGCACACGGTAGGTCTCCCTGGCGACGTAGCGCTTTAGGCAGCGGATGATCTCTC
>DATDKO010000409.1:0-4295 GCA_036519935.1 Rubrobacter sp.
TGAACAATTATGCTACTGCGCAGCCCCGATCCATCCGTGGGACGACTAGCCCCCGAGGCGCGCCTCCTGAAGATCAAGGTCCCTCTCGATGCGACGCATCACTACCGGGCTGATCTTGCCTTCATCGCGCAAGGACAAAACTACTTCCCGCTCGGCCGCGAGCAGCTCGCGCCGCCAGTCGCGCCAGGCCGCGGAGCTATCCGCATATTCCTCGGTGGTGCCGCCAGCTTGGAGACCCGCAGTGTAGCGCTGGATGTTCCCCTCGTAGTATTCACGCATCCTCTCCTGACTCTCCGGTGAAACTCGCTCCTCCTCGCCGAGGCGCTCCTGGGTTCAGGCCCTTGTGCACCGCCAGATCGTGTGCGAGCATGAGCGTGGCGTAGGGGCCCGCCAGCGCCTGGGTGAGGTCGACGACCGTTACCCCCTCCAGCAACCCACTGCTCACCCTCTCACCTCCTGGGCGCTAGGGGCTCAACCCCCCGGTGGACCTCCGACTTGCGCACTTAGCTCTCGAAGGCGTGCCGGACCATTTGCCTGTCCGAGTCGCGCACCTCACGAACCACCTTCGCCGGAAGCCCAACCACGAGCGAGTTCTCCGGGATCTCGGTCCCCGGCGTGACCACTGCGCCAGCAGCGATCACGGAGTCCGAGCCGATCCGCCCCCCGTTCAAGAGGATGGCGCCCATCCCGACGAGCACGTCGTCCTCACCCGACGCCCGTGCACGATGGCCCGGTGCCCGACCGTAACCCTGTCTTCGAGTGCCGCCGGGAAGTCGGGGTCGGCGTGCATCATCGAGAGGTCCTGCACGTTCGTGTCCTCGCCGATGACGATCTCCTCGTCCCCCCGCAGCACGCTCCCGTACCGTACACTGGAGCGCGCGCCGATCCTGAGTCTCCCTAACACGACCGTCGCGGGCGCCACGAATGCACTCTCCGCAATCCGCGGCCGGTGCCCGTCGAGCGCGCCAAAAAACGGCTCTTGCATAGCAGCTAGCGACCCTGCCAGTCCGGGCGGCGCTTCTCGGCGAAGGCGGCGACGCCCTCGTGGAAGTCGTAGCTGTCGTAGGTCTCCCGGACGAGGTCGCTGGCGTCGGGTATCCCGGCGAGGGTGAGGCGGCGCAAGGCTTCCTTGGTAACCCGCATGGTGATTGGGGCGTGCGTCTCAAGCGCCGCGCACAACTCGCTTACCCGTCCATCCAGTTCCTTGCGCACGACGATCTCCGTCGCGAGGCCCGCCGCCAGCGCCTCCTCGGCAGAGAACATCCGGGCGGTGAAGATGAGGGCCTTCGTGCGCGCCGGCCCGATGAGCGCCATGAGCCGCGCGTAGTTCTCGATGGAGAGGCAGTTTCCTAAAGTTCGGGCTATGGGCATCCCGAACTTCGCCTCCGGGGTGCAGATGCGCAGGTCGCTCACGGCGGCGATGCTCAGGCCTCCCCCGATGGCGTAGCCGTCGATCACGGCGACAGTCGGCTTGCGTACTGCTTCCAGCCGCCCGATGACGCGCTCCATCCGCTTCTCGTAGGCGATGCCGTCCTCGCCCGACTCGAACTCCAGGAACTGCTTGATGTCCGTGCCTGCCACGAACGCCTTGTCCCCCGCCCCACGCAGCACGAGCACGCGAATTTCGTCGTCGGCGTCGACCGCCTCGCAGCACTCATAGAGCGCGTTGTACATCTCCCAGGTCATCGCGTTGCGCGCCTCGGGCCGGTTGAAGGTAATGGAGGCCACCGGTTCCCGGCGCTCGAACAGAAGCTGGTCGGTCTCGATCATAGAACTTTCCTCTCCCGGAGGTCCGCTATTTCTTCCTTAGAGTACCCGAGCTCCATCAGGGTTTCTTCGGTGTGCTCTCCGAGCAGAGGAGCAGGGCGCCGGATCTCGCCCGGTGTCTCGCTCAGCTTGATTGGGATGCCAAGCGCCTTCACGGTCCCCTCGACCGGGTGCTCCATGTCGACCATCATCTCCCGGGCGTGGGTGTGCGGGTCCTCGAAGACCTCCTTGTAGTTGTAGAGGGGACCCGCCGGGAAGCCGGCTTCGAGCAGGATCTCCATCCACTCGTCTGTGGTCTTCTCGACCAGGGTCTTCTCCAATCCCTCGGCCAAATCCGCGCGGTTTTTCATCCGGTCGTCGTTGGTGGCGAAGCGCTCATCCTCGATCAGCTCCTCGCGCCCGATGGCGCCACACAGCCGCTCCCACAGCCGCTGGTTGTTCGCGCCCACGTTGATGTAGCCGTCGCGGGTCTTTAGCGCCTGGTAGGGGGCAGTCAGGCGGTGGGCGGAGCCGAAAGGCTTCGGGATGCGGCCCGTTGCCCACAGCTCGGCCGTCTCCCAGATGGAGAACGCCAGAGCCCCCTCGAAGAGCGAGGTGTCTATGTACTGCCCGCGCCCGGTCTCCTCGCGGGCGATGTAGGCGGTGAGGATGCCGAAGGCGCAGAACAGCCCCGCCGAGAGGTCGCCGATGGGTATGCCGCACTTGGCGGGAGGTCCGTCCGGCTCGCCGGTGACGCTCATCACCCCGGACATTCCCTGCGCGATCAGGTCGTAGCCGGCCCGCATGGCGTAAGGACCGGTCTGCCCGAAGCCGGAGACGCTGGCGTAGATGATGCGCGGGTTGACCTCCCTAAGTGTTTCGTAGTCCACGCCGAGCTTCTTCGTAACCTCGGGACGATAGTTCTCGACGACCACGTCCGCCTCGCTCGCGAGGCGGTAGAAGATCTCACGCGCCTCGTCCTCCTTGAGGTTGAGCGTCATGCTCTTCTTGTTGCGGTTTATGGCGACGAAGGCGGCGGTGTCCTCGCCCTTCTTCATGCTGAAGCCCATGGACCTCCGGCTCTGCTCCCCGGTCTCCGGGGGCTCGACCTTGGTGACGGCTGCTCCCATGTCCGCGAGAACCTGGCAGCAGAACGGACCGGCCATCACCTGCGTGAGGTCCAGAACCTTCAGCTTCTCAAGTGGCAACATCGAGACTCGAACCCTCCATCTAGTGGTGGCTTATGCGTTCGACTGCGGATCTCTACTGCTCCCTCGCGAGTACCCTTCTCCGGCTCAAGCAGCACTCGAAGTTCATTGGGCGGGGATCTGTCGGAGAACGCCCGACCACCAGCACACCAGCCTTAGAGACTGCTGATAAGCGTACCTCCACGTTTCCACTGCTCTCGTCCGGATGGATCGTTACTGTTCGAAGACACGCACTATTCCGGCATCTTCTTCGCCACCGAACCCGAGCGAGGATGCTTTTTGATATAGCTGATGAGCTGAAGAACCTAGAGGCGCATAAAAGCCCTGCGCTTCTGCGGCTTTTAGGGCAAGATCCACATCCTTTATGAGAATGCTCAGCGCACTCTCGGTGAGGGTGAACTCACCGCTCAACAAACGCTCCCCCCGGTTTTCCAGCATAAAGGAGTTTGCGGCGCCCTTCTGGACCGTCTCGAACACGAAACGGGGATCTAGACCGAGCGCGGCGGCATACGATAGCGCCTCACCGGCTACGGCGAGGTGCACTCCGACCAAAAGCTGGTTCACCATTTTCACGGCCTGCCCATCGCCCACCGATTCTCCGCAATGCACAACGCTAGACCCCATAGCTTCCAGAACCGGTCGGAGTTCTTCGAATAGATCTCGCTGCCCTCCGGCCATAATGAGTAGGTTGCCCTGCTCCGCACGAGCAACCCCTCCGCTAACGGGCGCATCCACCACTCGCAACTCCTGGGCGGTCAGCCGCTCGGCAAGTTCGCGAACCGCATCGGGGCCTATGGTGCTCATAACAACTACGACGGCTCTCGGTGCCAAAGCCTCGGCCACGCCGTTATCTCCAAAGAGCACATCCTCTACCTGGCTCGCGGTCATGACCATAATTATGAGCGCTTCGACATCCTGGCATGCATCCCGGGGTGTGTCAGCACCTCGAGCCCCGAATTCGACCAGGGAATGCGTGCGCTCTGCTAAACGGTCAAAAACCGCGAGCTGGAAACCGGAGTCCACTAGTCTCCGGGCCATAGGAGCTCCCATTGCTCCCAATCCTATGAATCCTATTCGTTTCACCATACCTCCTTGTTCCTCGAGTCGAGGGCAGAGAGCTTGACTTCAGTTGCTTGCACCCGCAGTGCTGCAGCGCCCATTTCAGCGTGAATTCCTGCCATCTTTAAGTCTCTAGGAAACCGGTGCGAGCGTAGAGGAGCGTAATGCCGTCGTGTAGTATAGGCTGCTTTCAGCTCAATCATGGTTGTGATCACGTCGTTGCTCTCTCAGCGAGCGTAGACATCTGATCCAGGATGAGATCAAGGCGTTGTCCATCCTTCA
>DATDKO010000410.1:0-2230 GCA_036519935.1 Rubrobacter sp.
GGCTCTCCGGGGGTCCCACAGGTTCTGCGTCGCTCCCGGTGTTCGAGTCTCCAAGAGTTCCTCCCTTCGGTCGTGTTAGCATTTCAGCTTGTCAGCAAGGGTGCGCAACGGGTCGCACCCCGGCGAGAGGCTCGTGCAGCGCCGGCAAAGCAACGACCGAACGGCGGAAAGCTGAGATGCTGACCGGCTGACAAGATCTAACTCCATCCGGCCCCGGCGCCCTCCCCGCGCTCCTGTGCCACCTTCTCGGCGTAGCCGCTCTCCTCGAAGGCGGCTATCGGGTCGTCGGCAGCACCCAGATCCTCGCGTACCCTGGCGCACAGGGGACGTACGTCCGTGGCGTAGGCGTCGAGCAGTAGGCGGTGGGCGCCGAGCACGTCGCCCGAATGTCTGGCCTCGGCGAGCGCCGCGCGGTCCACCAGGAGAGCTTTCGCGTAGGCCTCCTGGAGGTTCATGACAGAGAGGATCATCGCTTCCATCTTGGGCTCGATGTTGTGCGTCTGATCGATCATGTAGTCGATGCGTGTGTCGGATCGCTCTTCGGTCTCGACGAGCTCGACATAGATCAAGAACAGCTCAAACGGGTTGACGCTCCCTACGATGAGGTCGTCGTCGCCATACTTCCTGTTGTTGAAGTGGAAACCCCCGAGACGCCCCTCGTCGAGCAGGAGCGCCACGACGTACTCTATGTTGACCTCCTTGGGGTGGTGCCCGAGATCGACCAGGACTTCGGCCCTCTCGCCAAGCCTCCGGCAGACGGTGAGGGCCGCGCCCCAGTCCGCGAGGTCCGTGTGGTAGAAGGCCGGCTCGTACGGCTTGTACTCCAGGAGCATCCTCATGGTCTCGGGCATGGCGGCGTACACCTCGCCGAGGCACTCGACCATCCGGTGGCGGCGGTCCGTGAAGGAATCCTGGCCCGCGTAGTTGGTGCCGTCGGCGAACCATAAAGAGAGGACGTCAGAGCCGGTCTCTCCGGCTACTTCGACACACTCGAGGAGGTGATCCGTGGCCCTGCGACGCACGCCCGGGTCAGGGTGGCAGACGCTCCCCAGCTTGTAGTCAGGCTCCTGGAAAAGGTTGGGGTTGACGGCCCCGATCCGCAAACCCAGAGATTCCGCGTGATCTTTCAACACGCCGTAGTCGTCGACCCTGTCCCACGGGATGTGGATCGCCACAGAAGGGCACACGCCGGTGAGACCATGGACCTGGGCTGCGTCGGCCAGCTTCTCGAATGGGTCGCGGGGCACGCCCTTCTGTGGGAAGACTGCGAAGCGCGTGCCTGTGTCGCCGTAGCCCCACGAAGGTGTCTCGAGCTTCTGTGAGCGCAGGCGTTCCTCTACCGCGTCGACCTCTATCCCGTGGGCGGCTAGTAACTCCGCGAGGACTTCGTAGGCTCGTGGGGCCGTGGATTCCAAGGGCATCCTCCTTTCCCCGAAGCGGATAGCGCTCACCCTGTGGCGAGCGCCATCCGAAACCTTCTAGAAGTCGTACTCGTCGATGTTCTCCTTCGAGAACACCAGCGGTGGTCCCAGGAGAACCTCGTCCTCGGCGAGCATCTTGACCTTGCCGAGGCGGCCGGCCTCGAAGGTGCCGGATTTGGGCATGTTGCCCTCTATCTGGGCGTTCGCCACGTAGACGGCCAGATAACCGAGGTCAACAGGGTTCCAGAGGACGAACTTCTCCACGGCCCCCGAGTTGAGGTACGGTCTCATCTCGCTCGGGGTGGAGAGGCCTGTGACCGCGACCTTGCCCTCCAGGCCGGCCTGCTCGACGGCCTCGGCTGCACCGGGCAGGGCGACGGAGGTTATGCCGAAGACACCCGCCGTGTCTGGGTGTGCCCTGAGGTAGTTCTTGGTTATGTCGATACCGAGCTGGAGGTCCTCCTCACCAGGCTCGACGGAGGCTATAGACATGTCGGGGTACTTCTCCTTCATGCGCTCGCGCATCTCCTTGAGCCAGGCGACCTGGTTGGGGGCGGTGAGCGAGCCGGTGACGACCAGGAACTCACCCTTGCCGTCCGTCTGCTCGGCCATGACGTCCACCAGCTCGTAGCCTATCGCCTGGAAGGTGGCTTGGTTGACGAAGATGTCGCGGGCGTCAGGGGCCACGTCCGCGTCCCAGGCCCCTGTGGCGATCCCGGCCTCGCCTGCCTTCTTCATGGCGGGGGCGAGGGCGTTAGGGTCGTTGGCAGCCACAGTGATGGCACCGCACTGCTGCTGGATGAACTGCT
>DATDKO010000411.1:0-12753 GCA_036519935.1 Rubrobacter sp.
TGGGCAGCAGGGTCTGTTGGATCAGGCGTGCGACCCTCAGCTCCTGCTCTATGCGCTCGCGCTCCTGGGCCTGTCGCTGTTGCTGGCGAACGAGTTGGGCGACCTGCACCGCCGGCGCTGTCTGGGTGGCCAGGTCGTTGAGGAGCTTCCTGTCGTCGGCCGAGTACTCCTGCTGGGAGAGGCGTGGCCCCAGGTTGAGAAGCCCGATCAACTCGCCCTGGCTCACTAGCGGCACTACCACCTTGATGTCGGCTGCCTTCATGGCCTTGAGGGCAGGTGAATCGAGGTCGAGCTTGTCGATCTCGACCACCCCCGAAGCACTGGCGAAGTAAGCAACGATGGGGTCGTTGGATGCTATCTCGAGCTCGGGAGCAGGCTCCTGGCTGGGAGCCTCCACGAGGGGCTCGGAGATCTCCTCGGGGGTCTCTTGCCCTCCATCACGCCCGAAGAGGCTCTGCCAGAAACCCTGCCTGTTTCGCTGTTGTGTCGTCATCCTACCTCCTCGACCCTGATTGTAGTCGCCAAACGTCTCCCAGACGTTACGAAAAGCGTTACGAAAAGCCCTCTGTCAGAAATCTGCAAAGTAGATTGTCTCACGTCTCTCCTTGTGCGTCGCCTCCCGGTGGGCGCAGCACGCTCAGACAGTACGGTGCTCCAGATGAAATGTATCTGCCAGGTATTCTCCAGCGTCGTAAGGCTATCTGCACTCTAACCGATAAACGTCTCGCCATCGTTACACAAAGGGTTACGAAAGTCGTTCCTCGAATAACCTCGACCGAAAAACGCGGGAAGCAGGACGAATCCGATGCTAATCTTTGCCCGAGGAGGTCAAGGACGAGGCGTTGCGCGAGATAGCGGTCAACACTATCACCGAAGCGGTGCGCGACCTGTGCATCGAGGCGAACACGCGTCTGCCGCAGGAGCACCTGACTGCCCTGAAACGCGCGCTCGAAGCGGAGGAGTCGGAGCTCGGGCGCGAGGTGATCGAACGCCTCCTGGAGAACGCCGAGGTGGCCCGCGAACGGTGCATCGCCTTCTGCCAGGACACGGGATATGCAGTGTTCTTCGTCGAGCTGGGGGGCGAAGTCAGGGTCTCGGGCGGCGAAATCGGGGCCGCAATAGACGAAGGCGTCCGACGCGGCTACGAGGAAGGCTACCTCAGAAAATCCATGGTCAGGAGTCCCATAGATAGGACGAACACGGGCGACAACACCCCTGCCGTGGTCTACTATGAACCGGCCCAGGGCGACGGCTTGAAACTCACGATGCTGGTCAAGGGCGCGGGCTGCGACAACATGAGCGCCCTCAAGATGCTCACCCCCGCGGAAGGCCTTCAGGCGATGAAGCGGTTTGTCGTGGAGACTATCGAGAGGGCCGGCCCGAACGCCAGCCCGCCGCTCACCGTTGGGGTCGGTATGGGCGGCCCCTTCGAGAAAGCGGCAGTACTCGCCAAGAAAGCGCTCACCCGTCCTTCTGGCGAACCTAACTCTGACCCCGAACTGGCCGTCCTCGAGCGCGAGCTACTCGACGAAATCAACGCCACAGGAATAGGACCCGCCGGCTACGGCGGCACGCAGACGGCGCTCGCAGTCCACATCGAGAGCTTCCCGACCCACATGGCAGCCTTCCCTGTCGCCGTCAACCTCGACTGCCACTCCCATCGCACGGCCTCGGCCGAACTGTGAGTCCCGCGCCCATCAGGCTGGAAGCGCCGCTCTCCAAAGAGGAGCTAGAGCCTCTGAGGACAGGCGACGTCGTCCGCCTCAACGGGGTGATTTACATAGCCCGCGACGCGGCCCATGCCAGGATGAAAAGGGCGATAGAGGCAGGAAAACCGCTGCCGCTGGATCCTGAAGGAAACATCGTGTACTACTCGGGCCCAGCCCCGGCGCGCCCCGGTTACGCGTTGGGGCCCGCCGGGCCGACGACCGCGTCGAGGATGGACCCTTACGCGCCGCTCCTGATCGAACGCGGTTTGAGGGGAATGATAGGCAAGGGTGTGCGCTCCGAGGCGGTGATCGAGTCGATGAGGGAGCACGGTTGCGTGTACTTCGGGGCCGTCGAGGGTACGGCGGCGCTGCTTGCGGACCGCGTGAAGGAGGCCGATGTCATCGCCTACGAAGACCTCGGTGCTGAGGCGATGCACCGCCTCTTCGTAGAAGAGTTTCCGGTAGTCGTCGTGAACGACCTCTACGGAGGCGACCTCTACCGCGAGGCCAGGGAGCGCTGGCGTCGCTGAAAGCAGTTTCCGTAAGGCTTCCGGAAACGGCGCTGGTCAGCACGCTCAGGCCTTTAGGCCTCGCTTGTCAGCACTTCAGCTTGTCAGCTCTTTGGTGGCTGAAAGACCGGCTATTTCATGGCTTCCCGGATCACGCCGTAGTCGTAGACGGCAACGACCGCCGCCAGCACTACCAAGAGAGTTGCGAGGATCAGGATGGGTCCTAGAGATCTGCTGGTCGAGATCCTGTGCACCCGCTTCAGACCGATCGTGTGCAGGTAGAAACAGTAGAAAGCGGCCAGAATGCCGGCCAGGGGTATCCAGGCTACCGCCACCGGGGCACCTACCGCGTAGCATGAGACGCGCAAGGTGGCGGGCAGACCCTTCTGATCCCGTCCTGCAATGAGGCGGATGAAGACGTGCAGGATGAGCACCGATGCGAAGAAGCCGGCGACGAACAATGCGGGCAAGACCACCAACGATGCGAATACGAACATCGTCAGGACGCGAATGAGCAGCCCTGCGTCCAAGGAGCAGGTTGCCACGGCGATCCCCACAGGCACGGCGATGAAGGTGAGGCTGGCGACCACACTGGTAACCGCCGTGATCGCCGAGCAGATCAGGAAGCAGAGTACGGGCGCTCCGAGCGGCCCATCCGGCGGCAACTCGTCGAAGAAGCGCTACGGTGAGAAGAGAACGGCTCGCGTAGTCGAGAGCAGGCTCGTGAAGGGCTCGTCGATCTCGAATTCGCTTGCGGCCGCATCCGTTTCGCGGGCCGTGCTCTCTATCCCCTCTCGCAACCCAAGAGTCCTGCCTCTGCTCATCGAGCCTTCCGCTCGGAAGTATACGACGAGGCCAGGATGTTAGTCCGAAGCGCCGATCCTCTTCTCGACCTTCTCTACATATCGTTCGGGTTTCGCTTCGTCGGTGTTAGCCCGACCAGGAAGTCGTCGAGGTATTCCTGGATCTTGGGCCTGAGCGTCCGCCCCGCGGTCTCCGGCTTCTCTGAGGCGAGTCCGACGGGTACGACCACGTCGGACTCGACCTGTGTGACGAGGCAACCCGCCTCTCTGGCGACCTTCTCACGCCACATCTTCTGCGGACGCATGGAACCACGGTCCGTGACTACGAGAGAGGCGTCTTTGCCCGCGTCGATTGCCACCTCGTCGGGGGAGCCCTTGCGGACGACCATCTTGATGCCTCGCCTTTCGAGGGCTTCCTGGACGTCCTTCAAGCCCTCCAGCATGAAAGTGTAGTGGCGGAGGTTGGCCTCGGGGTAGTCGTCGGTGAGGCCGAACACCACGAGCAGACGCTGGTCCAGATCGTTCGCCCGCTGCACGGAGTACTCGAGTGCGTGGTTTTGCTCGGCACGCTGGGAGGACTGCATCCAGTAGAGGACGTAATCTCCTTCCCTCACATCCGCTCTGTTCAGGTTCTGTACGCGCTCTACTTGTATCTTCCGCGTCGCCATCTGGCACCTGCCTCCATAGCGCTCGCCTGGAAGCTAGATTAGGCGAAGCCGGTTTCGATGGATGGATAAGAAAACACAAAGACGCCCCCCTACGAGGGGGTAAGCGCGTTATGTGAGGCTAAGAAGTTACTCTGGTTTGGTTTCTGGATCGAAGCGTAGTGCGGCGGAGTTGATGCAGTAACGCTGGCCCGTAGGGGCCGGTCCGTCCTCGAAGACGTGGCCCTGGTGGGCGCCGCAGACGGCGCAGTGTACCTCAGTGCGGCGCATGAAGAGGCTCCGATCAGCTTCCGTCTCGACGTTTGCTTCGTCGAGTGGCTCCCAGAAGCTCGGCCAGCCCGTACCGGAATCGTACTTGGTGGCCGACGCGAAGAGGGGCGTACCGCAGGCCACACAGCGGTAGACTCCCTCCTCTTTGTTGTTGTAGTACTCACCACTGAAGGGCCGCTCTGTACCCTTCATCCGCGTTATGCGGTACTGCTCGGAGGTGAGCTGATCCTGCCACTCTTCTTCCGTCTTCTGTATCTTCCTTGGCGTATCAGTCATGTGGAAAGTCTACCACGCCAGTTCCCAGCTCTTGAGGAGGCGAACAACGCACGTCCGCTGTTTAATCCTCTCTTAAGCTTTCGACTTCCTATCGGCGTTTCGGAAGAGACACGGGTTCTGGTAGACGGCTCCAAAGTCGAGCCGCCCGTCATCGAGGTCCGGTCCCCAGCAGGGCCACGGGGAAGTTGCGAAGCAGACGACCGATGCCCAGCGACATCTCCCCGTTGTGCTCCTCGGCGACCACTATTTCACCTGTGAGCACGCTGCGGTACGAGACCTCTGCCAGCTCACCAGGAAGGAGTATGGACGTATCTCCCCAAGCTTCGGGAGCCGCTACAAGGGGTCCTTCCGCGTCCATCATCTTCGCGTAGAGGCGCGGAGCAACGGTGATCGCCACCTCTCCCCCGTGCCGCCGGGCGAAAGCGACTATATGTTCCCTCCTTTCACCCACAGCCCGAAGCGCCAAGTAGCCGCCGTCTTCGAAGAGTTCGGGGCTTTCGCGGCGCATCTCCAGCGCCTTCCAGATGAGGTAAAGCTTCGGACGGCCATCCTGCCACGAACTGTCCTTGAGGAGCGCCCGTGCATCGGAGAGGTCGAGCCGCCTCAGGTCGGCGAGGAGCCTCTTCCGCAGCTCGAAGTCCACCGGGCGGCGGTTGTCAGGGTCGACGAGGCTGAAGTCCCAGATCTCGTTGCCCTGATACACATCAAGGACACCAGGTGCGGTCAGCTTGAGCAGGCTCTGGGAGAGGCTGTTCAAAGCGCCAAGGCGGGCCACGCGACGCTGGAAGGGCAGAAATTCTTGCAAGAAGGGGTGCGTCGCAGAGAGAAGAACGTCCACGAAACCGGCGACCCCTTCCTCATACTCCTTGTTCACGTCGGTCCAGGACGTGCGTACCTGCGCCTCCCGCATCGCCTTCTCCATGTACGCCTTTATGCGCTCCCGAAGCGCTTCCAGCCCCTCTGCATCCGGTTCTCCGAGCGCCCAGGAGCCCAACAGCGTCTGGTACAGGAGGTACTCGTCGTCACGGCTCGGGGCGAGTTCCCCACCAGCGTCGCGGCGGTGCGGGGCATTGAGCTCACTCCAGCGCACCACCCTCTCGCACCACTCGCCGGGGATCTCCGAGAGTACGTCGATCCTGGCGCGTACGTCCTCGCTGCGCTTGGTGTCGTGCGTGGAGGTCGAGAGCATCGAGTGCGGCCAGCACTTAAGGCGCTCGGCGTTCAGACGGTGAAACTCGGGGACGGAGACGCCGAAGCGCTCCGGCTCGCCGCCGACCTCGTTCAGGGAGACCAGTCGGTTGTAGACGTAGAGGGCCGCATCCTCCATGCCTTTCGCCATCACCGGTCCCGTGTACTGCTGAAACTTTGACGTGAAGACGCCCGCCTCGATCTCTTCAGGTCCCTGGCGAAGGACGATGTCGCGGATGAAGTCGAAGACCTTCGGGTCGCCGCCCTCGCTCCTCTCCTTCGCGCGATGCACTGCCAGATCCACGTGGCGCCTGTCTGTCTCTGAGAAAGTCCCCGAACCTATGTAGGTGCGGTAGACGGGGAAGTGCGCGACCACTTCGGAGATCCCCTCGCGCAGGGTCTCCACGCTAAAGTCGTGAGAGCGCCCGTGCTCGGAGATGCGCCGCAGACGGCGCGAGAGCACGTTCAACTCGCTCGAAAGCGCGGTGCGCATGACCTTGTGCTTGCACTCGTACAGAAGACTCTGGAAGTCGAGGGGCCTTCCGATGAAGCTCTGGTAGGCTTCATCCATCCCGCCCTCCCCGGCCGGGTCCACAAAAAGCCCGTTGACCAGGTTCGTGAACTCGTAGCCCGTCGTGCCGGCGATAGGCCACTCCTCGGGCAGACGCTCGTGGTGCGCCAGGATCTTCTCGACCAGCGTGTAGATCTGGCCGCCCGATACTTCCACAGTCGCGTTATGCAGACGCCTGAGGTAATCGGCGGGATCTCGGAGTCCATCAGGGTGATCTATGCGCAGTCCGTTCACCGCGCCGTTCTCCACCAGCCCCAATACGAGCTTGTGCGTCGCCTCAAAGACCCGTTCGTCCTCGACCCGGATGCCGGCCAGATCATTGACGGCGAAGAAACGTCTGTAGTTGATCTCATCGCTTCCCACCCGCCAGTACGCAAGCCTGTACGCCTGCGCCTCAAAGAGACGATGCAAACGCTCGAACCTCGGGTCTCCTGACGCCTCGTTCAACTCGCGGATGTGCTTCTCGACAGCACCCATTACTCCGGGAGACTTTACGCACAACGCCGCGAGATCCGCTTTGAGGTTTGCAGCGTTCTGCGCTCGCCCGGATACACTCCCCTCACCTGTGGCGTCCCTGCCTGGAAGGTCGCCAAAGGCGACTATCAGACCATCTATCTCCTGGCGGCGCTTGGCGTCCTCGGGTAAAGATATCCGGTCGAGGATCATCGGGTAGATCTGCGGGTCGATCGGGTAACGGTGTTCGTAATAGTTGACCGAGAAGGAACCCTCTCCGGCGTCGAAGGCCAGCCGGATCTCGCCGCGTTCGAGGGCAGCGCGATAGTGGTCGCCCAGGATCGGGAGCAGGACCTTACCGCAGAGCTCCTTCCTGTCTGCGGGGCACCAGTCGATATCGAAGAAGGCGGCGTAGGCCGAGGGGGGTCCATTCTCCAGCATGTCGGACCACCAGGCGTTGTCGCTCCCGACGCCCATATGGTTCGGTACGATATCTAGGAGCTGGCCCATCTCGTATTCTCCGAGCGCCTCTACCAGCCGGCCGTACTCCTTCTCGCCCCCGAGTTCGGGGTTCAGGGAGCCGGGGTCCACCACGTCGTAACCGTGCGTACTGCCGGGTCGAGCTTTCAGATAAGGCGAGGCATACAGGTCGCTGACCCCCAGCTCCGACAGGTAAGGCATCAACTCTGCCGCATCCGATAGGGTGAAATCCTCGTTGAGCTGTAGCCTGTAGGTGGCCCGGGGTATCCTCATTCGGCCAGGTGCCACAACACCGACCATCCAGGAAGTTCCTGTCTGTGCCCAGTTACGTCCTCGCTGGCATATAGTCGTTCGCCCGGTGGCCACTCGGGGTCGTCGAGCGACTCCGGTCCCAGGTTCGCGAGGAGTGCCAGCGTGGAGCCGTCAGCCAGTGTCCACTGCACGCTCAGGCCCCTATCGTCTACGATCTGGTACGCGGCCACGTCTCCGGGTATGCCGGCCAGCCGCGGCACGATCTTCTCTCGCCTGAGCGCGAGCAACTCGCCGTACAGCTTCAAACGCCCGGTATGCTCCGGCTCGTCCAGACTCGCCCAGTCCAGTACGGCCCTGCGGAACGTCTCATCCGCACCAGGATCGGGGATTAGACCATCTTCCTCGGGGTCGAAGAACTCCGAAAACTCCTTGCGGCGGCCCCGGGCGACGAGCAGCGCGAGATCCGGCGCGAAATCGCAGAAGAACGGGAAGGGGGTCTTGGAACCCCACTCCTCCCCCATAAAGAGCATCGGTATCTGGGGTGCGAGCAGGTAGATCTCTGCCGCGGCGCGCACCGTCTCGGGCGGCGCGAGTTGCCCGATTCTCTCCCCGAAAGCCCGGTTGCCGACCTGATCGTGGTTCTGAATGAACGATATGAAGGCACCTGACGGAAGGTCCGCACTCGGCTCTCCGCGCTTCTTGCTGTGACGCGAGGACTCCCCCTGGTACGCGAATCCCTCGCCCAGGGACCTCCCCAGTCGCCGCACCGGCGCGTCGGCGTAATCAGCGTAGTAACCGGCGCTCTCACCGGTCAGGACGACGTGAAGGGCGTGATGGAGGTCATCGTTCCACTGGGCGTCGTAGTGCCCGCGCAGATAGGAGGCGTCGTTCGCCTCGTTCTCCAGTACTAGGTGCACGTGGCGGTCGCGTCCTGGACCCTGGCGCACGCGCTCGGCGAGCTCCACGAGGAAGTGTTTCTCAGAGGCGTCGTTGATAGCGTGCACTGCGTCGAGCCTTAGGCCGTCGATGCCGTACTCTTCCAGCCAGTACAGGGCGTTGTGGATAAAGAACTCACGCACGTGTTTGCTGCCCTCGCCGTCGAAGTTGATCGCAGCACCCCATGGGGTCTGGTAGCGATCTGTAAAGAACTGAGGGGCATAAAGAGAGAGGTAATTCCCCTCGGGGCCGAAGTGGTTGTAGACGACGTCGAGAAAGACCATGAGGCCCTTCGTATGCGCGGTCTGTACGAGATCTTTCAGATCCTCCGGGGCCCCGTAGGTGCTCTCAGGGGCGAATGGCAACACGCCATCGTAGCCCCAGTTGCGCCGTCCCGGGAACTCCGAGAGCGGCATCAACTCTATCGCTGTCACACCGAGGTCCACGAGATAGTCGAGCTTCTCCTTGATCCCGGCGAACGTCCCCTCGGGTGTAAAGGAGCCAACGTGCAGCTCGTAGAGGACGACCTCATCCCACGGACGTCCCTTCCAGTGCTCGTCCCTCCAGACGAAGGCCGCGGGGTCCACAACCCGGCTTGCGCCGTGCACGTCATCCGGCTGGTAGCGGGAGGCCGGATCTGGCACCTTCCGCCCACCGTCTACCCAGTAGCAGTAGCGTGCGCCAGCCCCGGATTCTGTGGTGAGGGCGAAGGTCCCGTCCTCCTCACGGTGCATCGGGAGGGCTCCATCTTCGAGGATGATATCTACTGTTTCGGCGGCCGGTGCCCAGAGGGCGAAGCGGGTCTCTCCATTCTCAAGGACCTTTGCGCCGAAGGGCATACAGTGGCGCCTCAATCAGCGTCCTCCTCGACGATCTCGCGCCTGCGGGCGTTCACGAGCACGGCCATGGAGCGGGGCTTCAAGGTATACACGGCGCCGGGTTTGAAGAATCCGTCCGGCTTAAGGCCGGCGGAATAGGCGGTGTCCATGAAGACCTCCCAGCGGGCCTCCTCGGGGACGGGCGAGATCTGGAAGGGGACCTCCTCCCGGTCGGCGTTGAAGAGGAGGAGGAAGTCGTCGTCCACCTCGGGACGGCCCTGCGCGTCGTACTCGCCTTCGAGGAGCCCGGACATCTGGAGGCCCAGGGAGCGGGCGAAGGAGCTGTTCCATTCCTCGTCGGTCATCTCGCGGCCTTCGGGGGTGAGCCAGATGATGTCCTTCGCGTCCGCACCCCTCAACTCCCGACCCTGGAAGAAGCGCCTGCGCCTGAAGGCGGGATGTTCTTTGCGAAACCGGATCATGCGCCGCACGAAGGCCAGGAAGTTCCTGTCGAGGACCGAGAGCTCCCAGTCCAGCCAGCTTAGCTCGTTGTCCTGGCAGTAGGCATTGTTGTTTCCTCTCTGGGTGCGGCCCATCTCGTCGCCGGAGAGGATCATGGGCACCCCCTGCGAGAGCAAAAGCGTCGCCATGATGTTGCGTCTCTGACGGGCTCTCGTGCGCCGGATCTCCACATCGTCGGTCGGTCCTTCGACGCCGTAATTGTGGCTCAGGTTGTGGTTCTCGCCGTCACCGTTGTCCTCGCCGTTGGCCTCGTTGTGCTTCTCGTCGTAGGAGACGAGGTCCCGCAGGGTGAAGCCGTCGTGGGCCGTGACGAAGTTGATGGACGCGTACGGCCTGCGTCCGCCACGCTCGTAGAGGTCGCTGGAGCCTGTCAGCCTGTAGGCCAGCTCGTCCACGAGCCCGCCTTCACCCTTCCAGTAAGCGCGCACGAAGTCCCTGTACTTGCCGTTCCACTCCGCCCATCCGATCGGAAAGTTGCCTACCTGGTAACCACCCTCGCCCACGTCCCACGGCTCGGCGATCAGCTTCGCCTGGGAGATCACAGGGTCCTGATGGATTATGGTGAAGAAACTGGAGAGCTGGTCCACCTCGTAGAGCTGGCGTGCCAGCGCGCTCGCGAGGTCGAAGCGGAATCCGTCGACGTGCATCTCCAGGATCCAGTACCGCAGCGAGTCCATGATGAGCTGCAGCACGCGCGGGTGCATCATGTTGAGCGTGTTGCCCGTCCCCGTGAAGTCCATGTAGTAGCGTGGGTCGTCGGGGACGAGCCTGTAGTAGGCTGCGTTGTCTATGCCGCGAAAGGAGAGCGTCGGCCCCAGATGGTTGCCCTCCGCGGTGTGGTTGTAGACGACGTCAAGAATCACTTCGAGGCCCGCCGAGTGCAGCCTCTTGACCATCGTCTTGAACTCGCTGATGCTGCCCGTGGCCGAGTAGCGCAAGTCGGGCGCGAAGAATCCTATGGAATTGTAACCCCAGTAGTTCTTCAGACCCTTGTCTACGAGGTGTTTGTCGTCCACGAAGGAGTGGACGGGCATGAGTTCGACAGCCGTCACCCCGAGCCTTTTGAGGTGCTCGATTGCTGGGGCCGAGGCGAGGCCGGCGTAGGTGCCGCGCAACTCCTCAGGTATGCCAGGGTGTCTCTTCGTAAAGCCCTTGACGTGGAGCTCGTAGATCACGGTCTCGTCCCAGGGCGTGCGAGGCGGCCTGTCCTCACCCCAGGTGAAGGCGGTGTCGACGACCCTGCACTTGGGCATCCCTGCGGCGTTGTCCCGCTCGTCGTAGGCGAGGTCCTCCTCCTCGGCGCCCAGCGTGTACCCGAAGTGCGGGTAGCCCCAGTCCAGAGGCCCGACGGTCGCCTTGGCGTAGGGGTCGAGGAGGAGCTTGATCGGGTTGAAACGGTGGCCATTTTCGGGGTCGTATGGCCCGTGGACCCTGTAGCCGTAGAGCTGGCCGAGCTGGCAGTAAGGCAGGTAGCAGTGCCAGATCCTGTCGGTGCGCTCCCGCAGTTCGATCCGTTCGATCTCCTCTTTTCCCGACGGATCGAAGAGACAGAGTTCAACCCTGTCCGAGTTCTCCGAGAACAGGGCGAAGTTGACGCCCTGCCCATCCCAGGTTGCGCCAAGGGGGTATGGATGTCCGGGCCATGCTACGCTAGCCAAAAACGGATCTCGCTTTTTCCAATAGATTCCCTTCTTTTAGCTGGTCAGCTTGTCAGCAGTTCAGCTCTTGGTTGCGGCTCGCTCCAGGGTGCTTGTGAAAAGTCTTCTGTTCCCTAGCCTCTTCTCCAACGAACCAAATCTACTCCGTCCATAGCCTGGCTGACTGCTGAAAGCCGCGGAGGGCAGCGTGCTGACTAGCTGACAGGCTTCAATACCATCGTCGCGAGCGGGGGCAACGTCAGCGAGAGCGAGTAAGGTTGTCCATGCGCCGGGACCTTCTCGGCTCTCACGCCCTCGCCATTGCCCACACCGCTACCGCCGTAGCGGGAGTCGTCGGTGTTTAGGGTCTCCTCGTAGGTGCCCCGTTCGGGTACACCTATCCGGTAGCCGTGGCGGACGACCGGCGTAAAGTTGCAGACGACGATCGCGAGGTCCTTGTTTCCACGCCGGAGAAAGGATACCACGCTGTTCTCCATGTCCCCGCCTTCGATCCACTCGAACCCCGCCGGCTCGAAATCCACCTCGTAAAGGGCTGGTGTTGCAGAGTAGATGGCGTTGAGGTCTTTTATGAGACTCTGGACGCCGCTGTGTGGCTTCTCCTCAAGCAGGTGCCAGTCGAGGGCTGCATCGTGGTTCCACTCGCGCCGCTGGGCCAGCTCTCCGCCCATGAAAAGTAGCTGCTTGCCTGGATGGGTGTACATGAAACCGTAGTAGGCGCGGAGGTTGGCGAACTTCTGCCAATCGTCACCCGGCATCTTGTCTATGAGGGAGCGCTTGCCGTGCACGACCTCGTCGTGCGAGAGGGGCAGGACGAAGTTCTCGTTGAAAGCGTAGACGAGGGAGAATGTGATCTCGTTGTGATGGTACTTGCGGTTGATGGGGTCCTCGGATATGTACTGCAGGCTGTCGTGCATCCAACCCATGTTCCACTTGTAACCGAACCCCAGTCCACCCATCGAAACGGGGCGGCTGACCATGGGCCAGGCAGTCGATTCCTCCGCGAGGGTGGTGGCGCCTGGATGCCTTCCGAAGACGAGCTCGTTCATGTGCTGCAGGAAGGCCACGGCCTTCAGGTTCTCGTTGCCGCCGTGCACGTTCGGGATCCACTCGCCCGGCTCCCGCGAGTAGTCGAGGTAGAGCATCGAGGCGACGGCGTCGACCCTCAGCCCGTCTACGTGATACTCGGAGACCCAGAAGAGGGCGTTGGCGAGAAGGTAGTTGCTCACCTCCGGACGACCGTAGTTGAAGACCAGCGTCCCCCAGTCAGGGTGGCGACCCTGGCGGGGGTCGGCGTGCTCATAGAGGTGGGTGCCGTCGAAGAGCCCGAGCCCGTGGGGGTCCTCCGGAAAGTGCGCAGGGACCCAGTCGATGATCACACCTATCCCGGCCCGGTGGAAAGCGTCGACGAGGCGCTTGAATCCATCGGGCGTACCGAACCGGCTCGTCGGAGCGTAGAGGCCAAGGGGCTGGTAGCCCCACGAGCCGTCGAAGGGATGCTCGGTAGGCGGCAGAAACTCGACGTGGGTGTAGCCCATCTCGGCGACGTAGGGGACTAACTCTTCGGCGAGCTGCCCGTAGGTGTAGTAGGAGCCGTCGGGGTTCCTCCTCCAGGAGCCCAGATGCACCTCGTAGGTCGCCATCGG
>DATDKO010000412.1:0-8576 GCA_036519935.1 Rubrobacter sp.
GTGGACGTCGTGATCCACTCCGCAGCTTCGGTCATTTTCGACGCGCCCCTCGACGCTGCGGTCGACTCGAACGTTCGCGGGACCCTGGGGCTCCTGAAGCTCGCGCGTTCCTGGGAGAAGAGGCCGCTGTTCATACACATCTCCACGGCTTACGTGGCGGGGACCAGCAAGGAGGACGCGCCAGAGGCGCCGCCAGGCCCGTCCTCGCCGAATGGGACGACCCTCGACGCGCGAGAGGAAGTTCTCGGCCTCGAGGCGGTGGTGGCCGAAGTGGATGAGGCTTCGCAGGAGCAGTCGCTGCTGAGGCGCTTCGAGACCGAGGCGCGGCGAGAACTCGGTATGGTCGGCGAGGAGGAAGAGGTCGCAGGGAGGGTCGACCAGCTGAGGCGCGCCTGGATGCGCGAGCGGCTCGTGGAGCGGGGGACGCTGCGGGCGCGGGAACTCGGGTGGAACGACGTATACACCTTCACCAAGTCGCTCACGGAGCGAATGGTGGTCGCAGAACGGGGTGAGACGCCGCTCGTCATAGTGAGGCCTGCCATCATAGAGAGCAGCCATAAGGAGCCCTACTCTGGTTGGATCCAGGGCACCAGGATGGCCGACCCCATAATCATGGCGTTCGCGAAGGGCATCCTGCGCGAGTTCCCGGGCAACCCGAAAAGCTACGTGGACATCGTCCCCGTAGACCATGTGGTGAACGCGATCCTGGCCGCCGGGGTCCGCCGCCCCGAAGAGCCCGAGATCTTCCAGGTCGCCTCAGGCGAACGCAACCCGATCCGCTACCGCGACCTCTACGACATCGTGCGCGACTACTTTATACAGAACCCCTTGCGCGACTCCAGTGGGCGTCCGATCCAGGTGCCAGAGTGGTCCTTCCCCGGCCGCAGAAGAGTCGAGGGACAGCTCAAGATGGAGCTTGCCGGCCTCAAGGTGGCCGGCATTCTCGCCGCGCGTATGCCTGAAGGCCACATGGCTTCAGACGCGCGGCAGAGGATCGCGCGCGCCGAGAAGCGCGCCAAGATGAGCCTCTACTACAGTCACATCTACGGCGCCTACGCGAACATGACCTCGACCTTCGCGAGCTCCCGCACGGAGGCCCTCTACACAGCCCTCCCGCCAAAGGACCGCGAGGAGTTCCCGTTCGACATCGCCGACATCGACTGGCGGGCGTGGATGCAGGGAGCGCACCTGCCCGCGCTTACGACCCGCCCGAGCCGCAAGAAGCGCAAGAAGAGGACGGCCGAGAAGCCTGGCGAGGTCGCGGCGATCTTCGACGTTGACGGCACCATCGTCGGCTCCAACGTGGTCTCTTACTTCGCGTGGCTCAGGATGAGGGAGCTTCCTGCGGCCTTGCGTCCGCTCTGGCTCGCTGGGTTCCTTACCAAGGTCCCTTATTACTGGGGACTGGACAAGGTCAGCCGCGCCCACTTCAACCGCGCCTTCTACAAGAACTACGCGGGCTGGAAGCCGTCCCGCGCCAGGCACCTCGGGCAGGAGAGCTTCGCCGGCTTTACCTTGGATCGCATCTTTCCCGAGGCGTTGCAGCAACTAAGAGACCACAAGGCCGCGGGCCACCGCGTCGTCCTGCTCTCCGGCGCGCTTGACTTCCTCCTCGAGCCGATGAAGGATCTCGCCGACGATGTGCTCTGCTCCACGCTGGCCCAGGAGAATGGCGCCTACACGGGAGAGCTGACGGGCGCCCCCGTGGCCGGCGACGCCCGCGCCAGGATGCTGGCCTCCTTCGCCAGGCGCCGAGGCCTCGACCTCTCTCGCTCCTACGCTTACGCTGACTCCATCTCCGACCTACCCATGCTCGAGGCCGTCGGCAACCCCGTCGCCGTCAACCCGGATCGGCGCCTCGGGACGGCGGCGAAAGCCAGAGGATGGAGGGTCGAGCACTGGGACAAGAACGGCAGCGCAGACGGCGTCGCCAAAAAGATCTAGGTTGCAAGCCCTCGTCTACCGAAAGTCCATCCCACGCTACCTCTTGATGCGCGCCGGCTCAAAGCGGATAAAGTCCCTCGAAACGAGCCGCTTCTCCCCGCTCCAACTGGAAGACGCCCCCGACCCCGGGCTCCCGACCCCACAATGGGTACGCGTAAAGCCGCTCCTCTCCGGTATCTGCGGCTCGGACCTGGGAACGCTCTCCTCGGAAAACTCGCCTTACTTCTCCCCGATAACCTCTCCTCCCTTCGTGATGGGCCACGAGGTCGTCGGTGAGGTAGTCGAAGACAACTCCGGCTTCCGCGCCGGCGAGCGGGTCGTCCTGGAGCCCGCCCTCGGATGCGCGGTCCGCGGCATAGAACCGCATTGCCCTTACTGCGCCTCGGGCCGCCACGCCCTGTGTCTGAACGTGGCCAGGGGGGACATAAGCCCGGGTATCCAGACGGGCTTCTGCCGCGACACCGGCGGTGGCTGGTCACAGGGTACTCTCCTCGCCCACCCATCGCAGCTCCACCGCGTACCCGACACAGTATCCGATGAGGCCGCCGTCGCGATAGAGCCCCTCGCCTGCGCTGTTCATGCCGCGCTCGGGGCCGTCCCAGCCCCAGGCGACACCACGCTGGTCATCGGGGCCGGCAGTGTCGGCCTCTTTACCGTCGCAGCCCTGAGACACCTCACAGACGCAGGCCGCATCATCTGCGTCGCCAAGCACGAGCGACAGAGGAACGAGGCGCTTCGTCTTGGGGCGACCGAGGTCGTCCACCCCAAAGAGACCTACGCGAAACTCCCCGAGATGCTAGGCACGGCGTCCTACAAGCCCGAGCTCGGCAAGCCGGTCGTCATGGGCGGAGCTGGCAAGGTATTCGAGTGCGTAGGCGCGCCCGGTACCATGGAGGACGCGCTCCGCCTGGCGCGCCCTGGCGGTGAGGTTACGCTCCTCGGCATGCCAGGCGCGAAGAGCACACTGGACCTGACCGCCCTCTGGTATAAAGAAGTCCGTCTCGCCGGAAGCTACGCCTACAGTATCGAGAACTACAAAGGAAAAGAGACGAGCAGCTTCCAACTCGCGCTCAGCATCGCCCCCAAGATAGAACTACAGACTCTCGTGGGTCCCAGCTTCCAACTGGACTCTTACAAAGAGGCCATCGCAGCCGCCCGCGCAGCAGGACGAGAAGGACACATCAAAGTAGTCTTCGACCATAGGAGCTAGTCAGCATGTCAGCTATATGTGGTGAGAGGCTCGTCCGCTTGAGAGAATGCCATAGGAGCACCTACTCATCGAGAGCCGGCTCCGACCGCGAAACCTGAAATGCTGAGTAGCTGAAATGCTGCGACCGAAGGGAGCAAAATGACCCGACCCGGCATCACGACCATTTTGGAGAAGAACAGCCCCCCGATGTGGTTCTACGCGGGAGACAGGTTCCACTATGAGAAGCTGCCTGAGGGGACGCGTGTGATCTACCCGCCAGGCCCTTCTCGACCGCTCGCCGAGCCTGGCGTGGCCATAGAACGTGCGCTACTCGAGCCGATGGGCATGGAGCCACTACATGAGCTCCTCACGCCGGGAATGAAGCTGACCATCGCTTTCGACGACCTCTCGATACCGCTGCCACCGATGCGCAAGCCCGACGTTCGTCAGCAGGTTATCGAGAAGGTACTGGAGAAGGCCGCCGCCAAAGGTGTCGAGGACATCCACCTCATCGCGGCCCTCGGTCTCCACCGCAGGATGACGGAAGCCGAGCTCAGGCATTGCCTGGGGGGCAGGATCATGTCCCGCTACTACCCGGATCGGCTCTATAATTACGACGCCGAGGACCCTGACGGGAACGTACGTCTGGCCGAGACAGAGTTGGGCGAAGAGGTCAGCGTCAGCCGCCGCGTCGCCGAGAGCGACCTGCTCGTCTACGTGAACGTGAACTTCATCCCCATGGATGGAGGGCACAAGTCCGTGCACACGGGCCTGGCTCCCTACTCCTCTATCCGCCATCACCACACCCCGAAGACGCTGGCCAACACCCGCTCCCTGATGGACCCACCCAACTCCGCCATGCACGCCTCCATAAATCGGATGGGCAAGATCTTCGACGAGCACGTGAAGGTCTTCCACATAGAGAGCACCCTGAACAACCAGACTTACCCCGCAGCTTTCGACTTCATGGCGAAACCCGAGTACCAGTGGAGCATGCTCACCAAAGCCAACTTCCTCGCCACCCACAAGGCCACGCAGACGATGCCGCTTGAAGCCGCCAGGCGCATCTCTCACTCCATAAACGCTCCGCACCGTGTTACCAGCGTACAGGCAGGCGCCACCGAGCCCGTCCACGCAGCGACCCTGAAGGACAACTACAGGCAGATGGTCGTTCCCACCGAGGGCCAGTCTGACGTGCTCCTGTTGGGCATCCCTTACCTCGGACCCTACAACGTCAACTCCATCATGAACCCTATCCTCGTCTTCAATATGCTCCTCGGTTACCTCTTCAACCTCTACAAGGGCAAACCGCTCGTGCGCGAGGGAGGCGTCCTGATCGGCACCCACCCCATGCCGGACAACTTCAACAAGCTCCACCACCCGAGCTACATAGACCTCTGGAACGAAGTCTTCCCCCAGACGAACGACGTCCATGAGATCCACCACCGCTACGAGGAGAAATACGCCAACGATCCCTGGTACCGTACCCTCTACCGAAACTCCTACGCCTACCACGGCGCGCACCCTTTCACAGTCCTCTACTGGGCAGCCCACGCCCTCGACCATCTCGGCGGCGTCATACTGGTAGGCGGCGACCCGGAGACCACAAAACGTATGGGACTCGGACGGGCCGACACCGTAGCCGAAGCGCTCCAGATGGCCCAGGACAATGTTGGCCCGAACCCAAGCACGACCTACATGCACATCCCGCCACTCTTCATGTGCGAGGTGAGCTAGGCCCGCATCGTAACCAGCTTCGCACGATCACGATGTCAGCGTGCTCTCAACTGCCACAGAGGGTCGTCTCTGAGGTGGATGTTGTTGACCTGTAACCAGTGCCTCTCGGCGGTGTCGCCCCTCTTCTGCCAGGGCCGTGTCAGGCCGACGCTCAGGATAGCCTCGACGCCTGACTTGAGGCGCTTTTCCACGCTGGCAACGAGGTCCCGGCGTGGTGTTCGCCCGTCCCCTTCGTAAAGCCGCAGGTCGTTCACCGACAGGTCGACGGAGGGCATCAGATAGTCGAGCACCAGCCTGACCGTGCCCCTGTGGTCGACGTACATCCACGGTTGTTCCTCCGGCTTCAGGCAACCCAGTGAGGCGCGACCTTCCCCAACGTCCACCGTGCCGCTTTCGTCCCACAGCTCCAGCGCGGATCCGAAGATCTCCGCCAGGCTCTCCTGTGCCATCCCATCGAGGGCGTCCCAGTAGTCGTCAGGATCGTCGTCGAAGAGCCAGCGCGCGCTCGACGGATCGAAGCGATGGTCCTCCAGTTCGGGAGCGCGTCCGGCGTGGGTCGCCCGCCCAAGGTCCACGACGGACCCGATGTCGAAGGGTCCGTCATTGGTACTGAGTAGATCGATCGTGAGCCTGCCGCGGTGGAGGACCGGGCGGATGTGGCGCGGCGTCTTCACGTCCACGCCAGCCACGCAAAAGTAGCCCGGCTGCATCCGTGTCAGGTGGTTTACGAGTATCTGCAAGATCCCTATAGGTGAACGGCCCTGATCCCCTCCCATTTCCGGTCCAGGTACTCCAGGACAAGACGCCGGTGGCAATGCTCAGGCCCGGCCTCGCTGCAAAGCAGCACCGTAGGTACTTCGAAGAGGGTCCTATCCAACGTCTTCTCGACCCGGCGCTCCCGCAGGAGATCCAGGAACGCCCTCTCGTAGTCCGGCCATCCGCCTCCTTTCCTGTAGGCGTCGAGGATCTCGCGTGTCGGGGCCAGTCTGGGCTCGTGGACGTACTCCGCGCCGCAGAGCCTCTCCAGGAAGTAAGGAAGGTCGGCACGACGGGCGAACCCGGCGAACCTGGACGCGTTGTTCAGCCGCACGTCGAGGAGGCGCTCGATGCCGGTGTCTTTCAACGTTCCGAAGAACTCGGGCGCCGTCTTTTTCGTGAAACCGATCGTATAGACTTCCGTGGGCTCGCCTCCCTCTCCGGGAACAGGACCGGCTGGCCGCCGTCCGTCTCGCCCTCTATCTGAATGCTACCGTCGCCCCTGATGTGCCGCAGCGTGAACCCTCGCTCCTCTAGAGCCCGCCCCACGAGTAACCTGCGGTGGCAACGGGCAGGGTCTTCCTCGCTGCAAAGCAGGGTGACCCTGTTGCCCTGGATCTCCCTCTCCACCCTCTTTATACCATCGAGGAATGGTCGGGATCTTTCGACCAGCGCGTAGTCTACCCGGCCCTTCGTATCGTAGAACATCTCTTCTTCGGGTCTTCCGCCCAACTCCCTGCCCAGGAATAGGTATCGGATCTCATTGCCCGATAGGGTCGCTTCGATGCCTCTGGCGTTGAACTGCGGCGCATGCCTGGAGTACGGACGAGAGCGGATGTCCACCAGAACCTCGATCCCGTGCTCCTTCAACAGTGCGCCTAGCCTTTCAGCCGAGTGGTTGGAATGTCCGATTGTGAACACCTGTCCCCGGCACTCCGTCGACCACTGATCGCCGATGGCTAATCATCCTCCGTCCTGGCGAGCCTTCGGGCATACTGCATCAATAGCCCCTATCCTCCCGCAACGCCGTTCCCTGCAATCTTCGGATGATTAGGATAACCGCAAGACCGCGCTCTCCCCAGACCTTCTTTCCAGAAAGCTTGCGCCACTGCGAGGAAGCCCCTGAACCTGTGTTGCCCTGCCAAAGAAGAGGAATTATTCCAGGCTATCCTTTGACCAGATTTGTATATCGGGCTGGCTCTCTTCGTTGGAGGCGCGGAGCCTGTAGTCTAGAATGATGGGCGTCCAGCGGTGGTAAGGGAGGACGCATGGCTGAGGAGATGACGCCGGGGATTCGGGAATGGCGCGGGCTCTATGAGTCGGCCATCCGGGTCAAGGAGATCTCACCCTGGGAGTGGATGACCGAGACGGACGTCTTCGGCGTGCGGAGTCCCGAGTCGGGCGAGCTGGGATTCGTCAGCGTGATGGGATTACTTGGAGAACATTACGCTGTGAGCCTCTACCTCGGCTCCGAGGGCATCCACGGTTTTCTGGACCTCCAGGAGATGGGACCCTTCGCGGACCCGGGGGCCCTGATCCAGATTCCCCAGATCCAGGCGTCGTTCGAGAACCGCGAGGAGCTGGAGAAGAGAGACCGCGAGATCATCAAGGATCTGGGCTTGAAGTTCAGGGGGCGAAACGCCTGGCCGATGTTCCGGAGCTACCGCCCGTCCCTCTTCCCATGGTTTTTGGAGGCCGGAGAGGTCCGTTTTCTATCGTGCGCGCTGGAGCAGTTGGCGGACGTCGCCCCGCGCTTCAGAGAGAACCCTACTTTGCTGGAGCCTTCCGGCGGCGATAGTTACCTGCTTCGCGCCCCTCGCCAGGAAGGGGGGAGGCGTCTCTGGGAAGATGCTTCGACGGGTGTGCCTCCACTTGACGCTCCGCCCATCGAAGTCGAGATGGAGGCGTCCAAGATCGAGGCTCTCGGGCGGTTGCCGCGAGGGGAAGTGCGTCTGGAGGTGGACTTCTTCATGTTCCCCGCGCCCGTCCAGGATGAGGGGGATCGTCCGTACTTCCCGCACATGTTGCTGGTAGTCGACGCCGGGAGCGGCATGGTCCTCGGGAGCGATCTCCTCGCGCCGCACCCCTCCCTGGAGGCAATGTGGGGCCGTGTCCCTGAGACCCTCGCAGATGAACTCTTCGCAGTGGAGCTGGCCCCAGAGAAGATCTCGGTGGATTCGGATCTGCTGTTCGAGCTTCTGGAGCCACTGGCTAGTGAAGCTGGTTTCGACCTGACACTGTCGCCGTCCCTGCCGGGTCTGGAATCGGCCAGGGAGAACCTGCTCCGGACATTTGGCGAATGAGCTCGCGGGCCGACGTGGCCGAATAACATGGCGTACGCGCTGAGGCAGAGTTCGAGGACTACGTGGAGCTTCTCCGCTCGCATTCGAAGGTCCACTCGTCGCCGCGGTATTGCCAGAGCTCGAAGATCAGGCGTTTCCCTTCCAAACGTGGCCTTCGCCGAAGGCTTCTTCCATCTCGTCGTTACCCTGGACCACCCAGCCTCAAATACTCGTCCTCGAAGTCCGGGCTCGAAACGACGCCCCAAGTACCATTGAAGTCCATTTCCCACATTCTATCCCGCGTGACTTCTTTCACGCTAATTAGGCCTTGGGTAGTTACAAAGTCGAATTTGCGGCGGGGAGTTTGCTACACTCGGTAGCGAAGGTTCTGAGAGACGTGCATCCGCCTTTCGAGTTTTCGAGCGTGGTCGGGAGGATATTAGGCGCTGGTTTGAGAACACCGGCGGCCTCCCTCATTTGCGCAGCCTGTAGGGCTGCGACTGTCTGGCGGCGTTCGCTGCGGCTCGCGAGCCTCGGAGTATCCGGGAAGGAGAGTTACGCTACATAGGGTTGTAGGGCCGCCCTTTATGGCGGCAAGTCACAGAGGCACATTTGCCACAGGAGATCTCGCCGTCCCAGGCGTTCGCTGCCTTGCGGAAGGGGGCGGC
>DATDKO010000413.1:0-5346 GCA_036519935.1 Rubrobacter sp.
AGATGATTTGTTTGAAGAAGCGGTTTATGAAGAGTGCGATTCGCGGTCGAGCACGGACAGCGAACCGCCACCAGGAAGCTAAAATGCTGAAGTGCTGACAAGCGGAGGCCTGAAAGGCCGAAGCGTGCTGACTAGCTAGAGACGACCGAAGGGAGGAGCGACATGCACATCGGCATCTGGGGCATGGGACGGATGGGCTTTAACATGGTGCGCCGGCTCGTTGACAAGGGTGACCACCGCGTCATCGCGGGCAACCGTTCGTCTGGCAAGGTGGATGAGGCGGTCGAGCACGGGGCCGAGGGCGCCTACAGCGTCGAGGAGTTCGTCAGGATGCAGGAGTCTCCCAGGGTGCTATGGACCATGCTCCCTGCCGGGGACGTGACGGACGACATGATCCGGCAGTTCACCGAGCTCGCCGACGAGGGCGACATCATCGTGGACGGGGCCAACTCCTACTTCAGGGATTCCGTCGCGCGTGTAAGGGAGGTCAGGAACGCTGGCTTTAGGTGGCTGGATGCTGGTGTTTCCGGTGGCGTCTGGGGCTACGATGTCGGCTACTGCACGATGATTGGGGGCGACGCAGACGCCTTCGAGTACGTCGAGCCTGCCTTCGAGACCCTCGCGCCCCAGAACGGATACGCCTTCCTCGGGGATGCGGGTGCTGGCCACTTCGCCAAGATGGTCCACAACGGCGTCGAGTACGGGATGCTCCAGGCCTACGCCGAGGGATTCGAGATCCTCGAGAAGTCTCAATACGGCTACGACCTCAGGGCCCTTTCGAGCCTGTGGAACCAGGGGAGCGTCGTCCGTAGCTGGCTCCTCGAACTCGCCGAGCACGCCTTCGAGAAGGACGCCAACCTCGATAGCCTAAGCGGCTACGTCGAGGACTCGGGAGAGGGCCGCTGGACGGTTCTCGAAGCCATTCATGAGTCCGTGCCGGCCAACGCCATAGCAGGCTCTCTCTTCGCCCGCTTCGCCTCCCGCCAGGACGACTCCTTCGCCATGAAGGTCATAGCCGCCCTGCGCGGCGAGTTCGGGGGACACGCGATCAAGGAGGCTGCCACGGAACAAGAGAAATAGGCAGGGGACCGACCATGGCCGATGCGCAGGTTCTGCAGAACATTCTCAGGGACGAGCGAAGGCTTCCTCGTGTGCCCGAACCTGGGGTCATGGTGATCTTCGGGGCGTCGGGGGACCTGACCTCTCGCAAGCTCGTCCCCGCCCTCTACGACCTCGCCTCCCAGCGGAGGCTGCCGCTGGAGTTCGCGGTGGTCGGTATCTCGCGGACACAGATGAGCCACGAAGAGTTCAGGGAGAAGCTTCGCGAGTCCCTGGAGGAGCAGCGCTCGGGGGAGGTCTCAGACGACGTCTGGGAATCTTTCGCGGGCGGGATCTTCTACATGCCTGGCGACTCGAAGAAGACCGAGACCTACGAGGGGCTGAAGGAGCTCTTGAAGAGGCTGGACAGCGAGCGGGGGACGCAGGGTAACAGGGTCTTCTACCTCTCGTCTTCGCCCTCGCTCTTCCCCGCCATAGTGGAGAACCTGGGCGAGGCTGGCTTGAACGAGGGGGAGGACGGCGGCTGGGCGCGGCTGGTCGTAGAGAAGCCTTTTGGGCGGGATCTCGAGAGTGCCAGGGAGCTCAACGCCGAGCTCCAGCGGTACTTCGACGAGACCCAGATCTACCGCATCGACCACTATCTCGGCAAGGAGACCGTTCAGAACATCCTTGCCCTGAGGTTCGCTAACGGGATCTTCGAGCCGGTCTGGAACCAACACTACGTCGACCACGTGCAGATCACGGTCGCAGAAGATATAGGCGTAGGCACCCGCGGGGCTTTCTACGAAGAAGCGGGCGCCATGCGCGATATCGTCCAGAACCACGTTATGCAAGTTCTCTGTCTTACGGCGATGGAGCCGCCCGTCACCTTCGACGCCGAGTCGGTGCGCGAGGAGAAGGTCAAGGTCCTCAAAGCCGTCCGTCCCATCCCGGAGGACGAGGTCGAGAACTACGCGGTGCGCGGACAGTACGAGAGGGGCTGGGTGTGGGGTGAAGAGGTCCCCGGCTACCGCGAGGAGGAGAACGTCGACCCCGAGTCCGTGACCGAGACCTTCGTCGCGCTCAAGTTGTTCGTGGACAACTGGCGGTGGGCGAGGGTCCCGTTCTACATCAGGGCCGGCAAGAGGCTCCCCAAGAAGGCGACGGAGGTCGCGATCCAGTTCCACTCCTCGCCCCATACACCCTTCGCCCGCGACGACACCGAGGGTCTCGAGCCTAACGTCCTCGTCATCCGCATCCAGCCCGAAGAGGGCCTCTCTCTGAAGATCGGGGCCAAAGTCCCAGGCACCGGCTTCGAGGTCAGCTCGGTCAACATGGACCTGCTCTACGGAACGGCCTTCCTCGAAGAAGCCCCCGACGCATACCAGCGTCTCCTCCTCGATTTGATGCTCGGCGACCCTACGCTGTTCATCCGGGCTGACGAGGCCGAGGGTGCCTGGAAGATACTCGACCCCGTGATGCGCCGCTGGTCAGAGAAGCAGGAGGTGTCTTTCTATCCTGCCGGGACCTGGGGACCGGAGGAGGCCGACGCGCTTCTCGAGCGGGACGGAAGGGAATGGAGGAGGCCGTGATCGGGGAGCCACGCCAGGCACCGGGCGGCGGAAGGATGAGCGTCGGGCAGATAGAGCACGAGCTTGGCAAACTGCGTACGAACGACGACGGGACGCTCGCCCTTCGCTCCAGCGTGCTCAACCTGATCGTGGTGACAGACGAAGAGTCGGCAGACGAGGTCACCAACTCCGTCTCGAAGCTGGCAGGCCGCCACCCAGCTCGGGCCGTGGTGTTTATAGCTGACCCCGAGGGCGAATCGAACGTGGACGTGCGGCTTTCTGCCTTTTGCAACGTCAGGGGTGGCAGCAGCGCGCAGGTCTGCGCCGAGCAGGTGACGATACACGCCGAAGGTCCTCCCGCCATGCACCTGGAGAGCTTTGCAGGACCGCTTCTCGTCCCTGACCTCCCAGTGTTCCTGTGGTATCCGGGCGAGTTCTCGCCTCGCTCGCAGGAGTTCGCGGCGATGGCCGAACTTGCGGACCGGATTATCGTGGACTCGGCAGCCTCGGAGAGCCACGAGGCCTGCCTGCGCGAGATAGCGGCCCTGATCGAAGCCCCCGAGATGCCGGCCATCGGGGATCTTCAATGGGTCGGGCTCTCGCCCTGGCGCTCGCTGCTGGCCGACACCTTTGACGCCCCGGAGCGGGCGGGGGATCTCGAAAAGATCGCATGCGTAGAGGTTCTCTACGCGCCAGGCGGAGAGAACAGGGCGCTACTCCTCGTCGGCTGGCTCGCCTCCACCCTGGGATGGAAACCCGAGAGCCGTAACGGTGTCGGCCAAAATATAGAGTTCACCGGTCCCTCAGGTCGGATCATCGTCGATCTCTCCCCTGATTCACCCGATGCCAGGCTGAGGCGCATCCGGCTGTACTCCCCCGAGTACAGCTTCCAGGTCTCGCGCCACCGCGAGCTCTCCCACGTGAGGACCACCGTGATGCGGGGAGACGAACTGCTCGCCGAGCGCACCGTCCACCTCGGCTCCTTCGACCTCGGAGTCCTTGTCGGGGAAGAGCTGCGCTATCGCGGGCGCGACGAAGCCTACGAAGGCGCCCTGCGTAAGTCCGTGGAGATACTCGACCTTTGAGCGTCCACGTCTACAGTGATTCCGAAGAGCTCTCCGCAGCCGCCGCACGCGAGTTCGCGGCCAAGGCCGAGGAGGCCATCGAAGAACGCAAGCGTTTCGCCGTAGTGCTCGCAGGCGGCTCGACACCGGAGACCATGTACGGGATCCTGGCCCGCGATTACATAGACCGGATAGACTGGAGGAAAGTGTACGTCTTCTTTGGGGACGAGCGGGCCGTGCCCCCGCATCACGAGGACTCGAACCTCAAGATGGCCAGCGAGGTGCTCCTCGACCACGTCCCGGTCGGAAACGTCCACAGGATACGGGGCGAGTTGCCGCCGGAAGAGGCGGCGGAAGCCTACGAAGAGGAATTGCGGACGTTCTTCCAGACCGAGGATGTTCCACGGTTCGACCTGATCCTGCTCGGCCTAGGCGCCGACGGCCACACGGCGAGCCTCTTCCCCTGGACCTCGGCGCTCGAGGTCCAGGACCGCTGGGTCGTTGCGAACCCCGTGCCCAGGCTGGATACCACCCGCATCACGCTAACCGTCCCCGTCATAAACGCAGCGCGGGCCGTCATCTTTCTCGTCGAAGGCGAAGACAAGGCCGAGGCGGTCAGGGAGATCCTCGAAGGCGACGCTGATCCGCGCGCGTATCCAGCCAAACTCATCCAACCCCCCGGCGGGCCAGAGTGGATGCTCGACCGCTCCGCCGCATCTTTGCTCAGCGAGCTTTAGTAGCGATTCGTTGTAACATCCGTTCAGTCTCTCGACGGTTAGTCCATTGACCGTCGTCTTCGCCGCCCGCGCTCTCTTTCGCGTCCTCTTCGACTACGTCTGGGCTCGCCTCAGGACGAGCCGTCCTCCCGCAGCTTGGTGAAGGCCGCTACTAGTGAAAGCTCAGTTTCCGCGACGGAAGAGGTTGGCGGCCTCGGTGCGGTTGCTCACCCCAAGCAGCTTGTAGGCGGCACGCAGATGCTGCTTTATGGTTGACTCCGAGAGGTAGAGGCGCCTGCCTATCTCGGCGTTTGAGAGTCCCTCGACTACGTAACCTAAGATCTCCCTCTGGCGAACTGAGAGGGCAGCGAGGTCACCCGATTGGTCATTGGTCAACACATACCGAAGCAACTCCCGTGGCGCGACGAGCTCTCCCCTGGCGGCCACCGCCAAGGCGCGCACGAGCTGGTCGGGCATCATCTCGGCGTGGACGAAACCAGAGGCTCCTGCCTGCAGGGCGTCGCGGGCTAGTGGCAGATCCAGTTGGGGGCTGAACACCACAACCGGTGGCGCATCCTGGCTCAGCTCCTTGTAGAACTCCACACGCTCGGAGAGACCTTCCCGGCTGTTGGCGCATAGTATGATGCAGGAGGGGACGTCCCTCGGCGGCTTGAGTCCCTGGTGAACCGTGGCCCGCTTCTCCAGGGCTCGCACGAGCCCAGCGCTCACGACCGAGCGGGGGCAGTCGACCCAGACCAAGCCCAGGGGCCTTGGGTTGTCCTGCGGTTCACGCATCATGTCGGTGGCCCAAGCAGCCAGGTGGGAGTGGGGCATCCCCCACGCCGTGCATTACTTCTCATGCGACTACCTATCGTTGGCCCAGACAATAGATAGGAGCTTCTCGTAAGTTCGCGATCAGGTGCAGTCAACATGCTCAATCCAATTTCCATCCTTATA
>DATDKO010000414.1:0-21179 GCA_036519935.1 Rubrobacter sp.
CAATCCACGCGGTGCAGGGAGAGATCCCGTAGATGACTGCGGACGAGCTCCTCCAGGTCGGTCCCCGGCTCTTCGACTCGCAGGAAGGCGAGGTTGTGGTCCTGACGCACCTCCACGCTCATCCGGGAGGGCTGTAGCGTCGGGTCAGGGACCTCGCCGATCACCCGTCGGAGCCCGTTGTGCTCGATGACGCGCCTGACCACTTCCAGATAAGGCACAGGGGGGTAGATCTCCCGCTCCGGTTCGTCTCTGACGCGCATGTAGAACAGGGCGACGGACCCGCGACGATCTGCTCTCTCATCGCCGATCTGCTTGTACGAGACAGAGGCGGGGATATAGCCGAGCAAGAACCCTGTCTCCCTCGCGCCGAGATGTAGATTGCCTCTCTGGCTGTACGGATGCACGGCTGTCGCCTCGCTGTAGAGCCCGTACATGCCGGCGTCACCGGCCCACTGTGCCATAAATGTCTTCATCTTCGGGAACAGATGGTGCCCACGAAACCGCGGGTCCACGACCGCCTGTCCGGCCTCCCCCACAAGCGAGCCGGGACGTTCCACGATAATGGCCAGATGCCCCACGAACTCGCCCTCCGGCGTTACCGCGACGCAGGAGATCATTAGACCCTTCTCCTGAAGCTCCCTGATCCTGTCAGGATAGTAGATGTAGTCCCAGTCGTAACTGTAGCCGTAGGAGCGGTAGACGCAGCGCGAAAGCTCGAAAGATTCATCAGGATGCATCATGCGAATCTCCAGAGGGACATCCTCCTGCGCAGCGGTGGCTTCCACGGTTCTGCGGTGCTCGTCTTCGGAGAGGTGGTCCCTGACGTCGATATGAGGTATGTGCTTGAGTAACTCGACCCTGTTGCCGCGCCGGCCGAGGTTTACAAAGCGGGTCTCGTCGAAGTACCTATGGAGAGTCTCGAGCACGGTCCGATCCTCACCGTCCTGCAGGCGTTTGTAGTCGAAAGGCAGCCCTTGGTCCTCGACGGCCACGACGACGTGCCCCGGTCTGCGCAGGACATGGACATCTAAGAAGCCCTTCTCTTCGGGCCCGAAGGCGTGCTCGATGACGTTTATGCAGACGAGTTCGACGGCCCTGTCCACGTGCTCGGCGTCCCCCAGGCCCAGCCGAAAGGTCGTCTGCTTCACGAACTCGATCACCGGCGGCAGAAACCCGGCGTCAGCGGAGATGGTGACGCGGGCGATCGATTCCTCCGGCGTTGCTTTCATCTCGGCCATAAGAATTCCCTTTTCAGAACGACCATTCGCATCAGGAACGTTATTCTCTCAGGTCTCGTTGGCGTCGATCAAACAGGCGGCTCACACGTACAAAAAGCTGGCCAACTTGCATTAAGAAAAGTTAAGTGAGGTCGTTGACAAGTTCTCGGTGGGGGGGTAGAGTGTCTCCGATGTTGTTGTCGCGAAAAGGACTGAAGGATTGATGCACATCCGTCGCACGGACATAGGTATTCCGGTGTTCGGGGGAGAGGTGCGTCCCGAGGTCCGCGAGGTCGCGATGAGAACGTGAGCTTCTAGCTCCACCACACTTCTCAGGAGAGGCCCCCGGACCGAGCGGACCGGGGGCCTCGAGCTTTGCTCCGAGAGAGCTGGCGACGGTCTCCGGCTCCGATCCCAACACGGACGGTATCAGCCCTTCCAGGGCGCGACGAAGAGACGAGAGAAGGAGACAGAGAGATGTTCAACGACTGGCATTACGTGTTGGCACAGGACCGGGCAGCCCGTGAGCAAGACTTCGCCGAAAGGGTGGCCGAGCGCGGGAGATACGCGCGGTCCCCCGGACGGCCCTCCCTGAGGGCCAGGGTAGCGCGCAGGCTCTTCGAGCTGGCGGTAGCCGCCGAGAGCGAGGAGACCTGGCGCATCGTCTGGGAGAGGTTGGAGGCCAGGGGGCGCCTGTAGAGCGGCGCCCCTCAAGGTGGGATTTTTAAGAGAGGTTCTTATGAAGGCTCTGGAGTTAAGAGGAGTAGAGAAGAGTTTCAAGAAGCGGCGTGGGGAGGTGGTACGCGCCCTCAACTCGATCTCGCTCTCGGTCGGGAAAGGGGAGGTCGTCGGCATCCTCGGGCCCAACGGGAGCGGGAAGAGCACGCTGGTGCGTGTTATCTCCACGCTCGTCCTCCCTGACAGCGGAGAGGTCGAGGTCTTCGGGATCGACGCCACGCGCCATCCTAAGCAGGTGCAGCGCAGCATGAACCGGGTCAGCGTCGAGGCCAGCTTCTTCAAAAAGCTCTCGGCCATGGAGAATCTGCTCTACGGGGCCAAGCTCTACGGCGTCACCAGCGCGGAGGCGAGGCCCAGGATAAAGGAGATCCTAGACAATATCGGCTTCGTCCGCAAGCGCGCCACCGAGCCGATGGAGCACTTGAGCCGTGGGATGCAGCAGAAGATCGCGCTGGCGCGGGCGCTGCTCACCAGCCCCGTCGTGATGCTCCTCGACGAGCCGACGACCGGCCTCGACCCCAGGAGCAAGAAGGACGTGCAGGAGTTTATCCGCAGGATACGCGAGGCCCACGACTCCTCGATCTTGCTGTGCACCCACGACATGGGCGAGGCCGAGGAGCTCTGCGACCGCGTCGGCATCATGATGGACGGGAAGATACTGGCCCTCGAAGAGTCAGAGGAGCTCAAACGTCGCTACGCCACGAACGGGCGGGTGCCCACGATGGAGGAGACGTTTATGGCAGCGACGGGCTACTCCGTCGAAGAGGCCAGTGCGGAAGGAGATTAGGATGCACAACATGCTCAAGCCCCGATGGCTGGTCGAGGTAATCGCTGTCTGGGGCTACGTACAACGCAACTACTTCCTCACCAAGCGCTACTTTATGTGGGAGTTGGTGTGGCTGACGTTCACCACCGTCAACGCCATGTCCATAACCTTTATAGGGGCTGGTGTCGAACTGGTCGGCGGCGGTGAAGGGACAGACACCGAGCGTCTGATGACCTTCCTGCTCGTCGGCGCGCTGATCTGGAGCTACCTGTCGATGATCTTCGATGTACTCTCGGAGACGGTGCAGTGGGAGCGGTGGGAGGGAACGATAGAGTACACGTTCATGAGCCCGACGAGCCGGGTCACCCACCTTCTCGGCATGGGCGTCTACGCCGTCGTCTACGGCATCATCCGGACCGCAGTAGTTCTCGGCGTCGCCATGCTGGCCTTCGACCTCGACCTCTCGGAGGCCAACTACTGGGCCGCCCTGGTCGTCCTCGCCGTGTGCAGCATCTCGCTCGTTGGCTTCGGGGTCGTAGCCGCCGTGATGCCGCTGCTCTCGCCGGAGAAGGGCCAGCAGGTGACGTACATCGTCTCGGCCCTCCTGCTCCTCGTCTCGGGCGTCTACTATCCCGTCAAGGTGCTCCCCGAGTGGATGCAGGTGATAGCGCAGTATTCGCCGGTTACGTACGCGCTCGAAGGATCCCGCGCGGCGCTCCAGGATGGCGTTGGCCTCTCGCAATTGTGGGGCAGCATCTGGCCGCTCCTGATAATGGGCGCGGTCTTCGTGCCGATGGGACTCTTCGTCTTCCACCTCGGTGAGAGCTACGCCAAGCGGACCGGAAAGCTCAAGCGAAGCGGATAAGGAGGTATCAGGTAACAGGCTTCAGGTATCTGGTTTTCCTGACGGCTGAAGCCTGTAGCCTGAAGTGTTGGCTAGAGGCTACCTTGCCGGCCGACCGGCCGGCGGGGCGTCATCACGGACATCGGCTGCCTGGATTGTTGTACTTATCGTCTTGACGCCAGCGGTAGAATTCGCTGCGGCTCATAGCCGGCTTGCCGGGATGGGTCGCGGCGTGGACCGCCAGGTAGCGGTCGTAGGCGTTCTCGCCCGAGATCTCCTTCAAGTACTCCCAGGCGTAGCGAAAGGGTCTTACGAGCGGGCTGTCTGGCATATTCTCCTAGCGGCCAGCTCCAACGGGTTCGCGTTCGATCTCCTTGCCTTCCGAGTCGAGGTGGGATTCCTGCCAGGGCGCCTCGCTCATCTCCGGCTCCTTGCTCCCGCGGACGATGCCGAACCACACGCGGGAAGCGTCCGCTATCACGATGATGATCATGACTGCAAACAATATGGAGAGCACCCCATCTACCGTCGTATTCACCAGGATCTGACGCGCGTCATCGACGCTGGCGGCACCCAGGGCGGCCATGGTGTCGTTCAGTTGGCCGGCCTGTATGGACTGCTGGGCGGCTGCTCTTTGGGCGAAGAAGCCGATGGCGGGATCGGTGGAGAAGATCTTCTGCCAGCTCGCCGTGAGCGTCACCGCGGCGTCCCACGCGAGGGGCAACGCCGTAACCCAGGCGTAGCGAAGCTTGCCCATCTTTATGAGGATGGTCGTCCCGACCGTAAGGGCGACGGCTGCCAGGAGCTGGTTCGCGATGCCGAAGAGCGGGAAGAGCTGGTTGATGCCTCCTAATGGATCGTTCACGCCGGCCCAGAGGAAGTAGCCCCAGCCGGCGACTATGAGGGCGCTGGCTATGATGTTGCCGGGCAGCCAGGACGGGCGGGCGAAAGGCCTCCAGACGTTGCCGATGAGATCCTGGATCATGAACCGCCCGACGCGCGTTCCCGCATCAACGGTCGTCAGGATGAACAGGGCTTCGAACATGATGGCGAAGTGGTACCAGAACGCCTGAGCGGCTGCGCCGAGGATGCCGGTGAGCCCGGCGAAGATCGCGGAAATCCCGACCGCGAGCGTCGGCGCGCCGCCGGTCCGTCCGACTATGGAGTCCTCGCCGACGGCGTTTGCCGTGCTCTGGAGCGTTTCGGGACTTACGGAGAACCCGAAGCCGTTGACGGCCTGGGAGGCTGACTGGACGGTATCGCCGAGGAGCGCCGGGTTGGCGTTCATGGCGAAGTACACGCCAGGATCGAGCGTGACCGCGGCTATCATGGCCATTACGGCCACGAACGACTCCGTGAGCATCGCGCCGTAGCCGATCGGTCGCACCTGCGACTCCTTCTGGATCAGCTTGGGCGTGGTGCCCGACGCGACGAGCGAGTGGAACCCCGAAAGCGCCCCGCAGGCGATAATGATGAACACGAACGGGAAGAGCGAGCCGGCGAAGACAGGACCCTGGCCGTTGAAGGCGAACTCCGTGAAGCGGGGCATCTGCATCGGGGGCAAGGTTATGGCTATGCCCACGGCGAGCAGGGCTATCGTCCCGATCTTCATGAAGGTCGAGAGGTAGTCACGTGGTGCCAGAAGTACCCACACAGGCAGGACCGAGGCCACGAAGCCGTAGACTATGAGGGCCAGGGTGAGCTGGTTCGGGGTGAACGTCCACGCCGCGGCGTAAGGTGAGCTCTCGGAGATCCAACCTCCCCCGATGATGGCGAGTATCAGGAGACCAACACCGATGATCGAGACCTCAAGCACCCGTCCCGGACGCAGGAAACGCAGGTACACACCCATCAGCAGGGCTATCGGGATGGTCATCGCGAGCGAGAAAGAGCCCCATGGGGACGCCGCGAGCGCGTTGACCACGACGAGAGCGAGGACGGCGAGCAGGATCACCATGATGGAGAGCACAGCGATGAGCGCCGCCGCTCCGCCTACGGGCCCGATCTCCTCCCTCGCCATCTGCCCGAGGCTCTTCCCGTCCCTGCGCATGGAGAAGAAGAGCGTCGTCATGTCCTGCACGGCGCCCGCCAGGATAACGCCGACGATGATCCAGATGGTCCCCGGCAAGTAGCCCATCTGGGCAGCCAGCACAGGACCGACGAGCGGTCCCGCTCCGGCTATGGCCGCGAAGTGGTGCCCGAAGAGCACCCTCCGGTCCATAGGCTCGAAGTCCCGGCCGTTGTTGAGCCTCTCCGCAGGGGTAGCCCGTGAATCGTCCGCTCCCAGTACCCTGTCCCTGATAAAGCGCGAGTAGAACCGGTAGGCGATGGCGTAAGAGGCCAGTGCTGCAAACAGCAGCCATCCCGCGTTGATCGTCTCGCCCTGGTAGAGGGCAAGAACTCCCCAACACGCAGCCCCGACGATGGCTATGCCGACCCAGATTGCGTACCCGCCAAGACGGTTCATGAGATCGTCACCCCTTCCCAAAGGTTCACAAGAACTAGCCCATGCTAGCACAACACCGAAGCGTATTGAATCCGCCGGAGCAGGGCTTCAGAAGCGGGGCGAGAGCAGGCGCGGCGCCGTCAGGCAGACCGCGAACACAAGGACGGCGCAGATGATCGTAGGGTAGAGGATAACCGCGAGTGGGGTGGCCTCCGTGGCCAGACCGAATACCGTCTTCAGGGCGTCGTTCATGTAGGCGAAAGGGACGAAGTCTCGCAGCAGGGCGAGAACGCCGTCAGGATCCTGGTTGCGGAAGAACCCGGAGACGTAGATCAGGGGGAACAGGAAAGCCGTAGCGTAGAGCAGCACGTCCGCAGGCGATGACGTGAAGTTCGCTATAAACACCCCGATGCTGTTCGCCGCGACGAGCGTCGCGAATACGGAGAAGGTAGCCGCCAGCACCCATGCGAGCGGCGCCGGATTGAGAACGTAGACTATGAGGAGCGCGGGCGAGAGCTGGACGAAGTCCAACACCGAGTTCACGGCCAGTATCTGGAAGACCAGTTTTCGCGGCGATAGGGGGGTTAGGGCTACGCGCGCCAGGATGCCGTCGTTCAGGTCGCTTGTGAGGGTCTCTCCGGCACCGAACGTGCCGGCCATTATCGCCACGATACCTATGACAGCCGCGGCGTACTGCCCCGGAATTCCGCCCGCTGCAACGGGGACGATCAGAGCGAGCGGGTATAGGAACTTCAGGCCAAGAGCGAACCTCCTCCCGAAGAACAGCGCGACGTCCTTCTTCCAATAGGCGTCCGGGAGATCAAACCTCATCCCTGAGCACCTCCCCGGTCAACTCTACGAACACGTCCTCCAGGTTGGGCCTCTGCACAGACAGGTTCACTATGTCCCCACCAGAGCGGACGATGCCGGCCACGACGTCGGCGACTATGCCAGGACGTTCCTCGCAGTGTAAGATGAGAGCCCTTCCCTCCGGAACGATGCGCTCTACACCGCCGACCTCAGCTATAGAGCCGTACTCCACGGGATTGCGTAACGTCGCCACAATGCGCCTGACACCCTCCACACGGGAGATGAGATCCTCCGGCGTTCCCTCGGCGACGACCTTCCCCCGATGCAGAAACGCTGCTCTGTCGCACAGAGCCTCGACCTCGTCGACCTGGTTGCTCGAGAGCAGGACCGCGGCACCGGAGCCGGCGAGGTCCCTGATCCTGCTCTGGTAGGCGAGCTGCGAAGTATAGTCGAGCCCGAGCGAGGGCTCGTCCAGCAGCAGCACCTCCGGCCCATGCGCCAGCGCCTCGATCAGCGCGAGTTTCTTGCCCATACCGTAAGAATACGTCTTGACCCTGTCATCCGCATACTCGGCCAGGTCGAAATAGTCGAAGAGCTCTGCGAGTGCGTCCTCGGCCTTGGCTTCCTCCATCCCGTAGGCGCGGGCGAAGAAGTACGCGTTCGCCCTGCCCGTGAGGTCGTCGTAGTGAGTCGGACGGTCGACCATAAGACCCATGCGGGCGCGAACCTCCCGCTTCTCTCTCAGACCGTCCACCCCGCCCACACGGAAACCGCCGGAGTTGGGAGCGATGGCTGTGGAGAGTACGCGCAGGAGCGTGCTCTTACCCGAGCCGTTCGGTCCCATTAGACCGAAGACCTCGCCGCGCTCCACGCGCATACTTACATCAGAGACGCCGCGCCCGCTGCTCTTGTAGAGGCGGCTTATGTTCTTCGCCTCCAGGGCCGGCGGGGCGTTCTGTGTGTTGGATCTCATGGCACGAGAATTGTAGCGCCCTCCCCGCTGGACGGTTGTCAGACGCATCACCCCGTTCTTCAAGGCCGCAAGGCCAGACCGCGACTGACATGGCCGGAAGCGCGGGAATATAATCCCTCTGTAAACTCAGAGGAGAATATGCATGGCTGAGACTAGAGAGTTCACCTGGGACCCCGAGGCCGACCGCAGGATAAGGCGCAGCCCGTTCCTGATGCGCCGCTTTATTCGCAAGCGCATCGAGGACAGGGTGGCATCGAGGGGCCGTACCCACGTCACCGAGGCCGACGTAGACGAGAGCGCCAGCATGTACCGCCAGTACCGATTCAAGTAAGGGCAGTTCGCGAACCGCCCCAAAAATATCCGGGCCGGAGAGCCGCTCTTTTGGCGAACGACTACCGACCCGGTCCGCGGACCTGTAGGGACCCGCGGATGGTTGTTGGCTAGCTAGTCCACTGGACCCTTTCCTCCTAGTCGAGGTGCAACAACCAGGGTCATGGTACCATCTCTCACGAGCCCCGCGCTACAACTTTCGGACCATTTCGTGCACCCCATACGAACGCACCATCACATAGGTGGGGCCTACAACCGGCCGGCCTCGATGATGCGTCCGAGGAACTGGCGGGTGCGGGAGTGTTCAGGGGTGGTGAAGATCTTCTCGGGCTTACCCTGTTCGAGGATTCGACCAGCTTCGAGAAAGCAGACGCGGTCTGCTATGTCGCGGGCGAAGCCCATCTCGTGGGTCGCGATGAGCATAGTCATCCCTTCACGGGCCAGCTCCTTGATGACGGCGAGGACCTCGGCAACCAGTTCGGGGTCGAGTGCGCTGGTGACCTCGTCGAGCAGCATTAGGTGAGGGCGCATCGCGAGCGCCCTCACGATGGCGACCCGCTGCTGCTGGCCGCCCGAGAGCCTGTCGGGGTACTCGTCTTGCTTGTCCAGGAGCCCGAAACGTTCCAGTAGGGCGCGGGCATTCTTCTCGGCCTCGGCACGGCCACTCCCCAAAGCCTCGCGCGGGGCGAGAGTGATGTTGCGCAGGACCGTCATATGTGGAAAGAGGTTGAAGGACTGGTAGACGATGCCTATGCGGCGCCGTATGCGGTTCGTGTCGACGCCTGCGGCGGTGATCTCTTCTCCCTGCACAACGACCCGGCCAGAATCTATCGGCTCGACCAGGTTGACGCACCTGAGCAGCGTGGACTTGCCCGAGCCTGAGGCCCCGATCAGGCATACCACCTCGTGTGGCTCGACCGTCAGGTCTATCCCTTTCAGAACCTCGTTCTCTCCGAAGGACTTGTAGACGTCTTCCAGGAGGAGGGCGGGATGTTCGTTCATGCCAGGGCTCCTGCCTCTCGGCGGCGTTTGTCGCGGGCGATCAGACGGTCCGTAAATCGGGCGAGGGGGATGGTGATCAGGATGAAAAGGAGGGCCGCGACCACGTAACTAGCGTAGTTGAACTCCGAGGCGCCGTAGATCTGGGCCGCCCGCACAGCCTCGATAGAGCCGAGCACCGAGACGAGCGCCGTGTCTTTCTGCAACCCTATAAAGTCGTTCAGGAGGGGTGGGATCACCCGCCTTATCGCCTGTGGCAGGACCACGAACCTCAAGGATTGCCAGCGCGTGAGTCCCAGAGAACGGGCCGCCGCGTTCTGGCTCTCGTGCACGGACTCGATGCCGGCCCGGTAAACCTCTGCGACGTAGGCCGAGTAGACGAGGACGAGCGAGATCACACCGTAGGCCACGTCGGGGAGGTAGGAGATGAAGCCGAGATCGAGGCCAGGCACGCCGAACCCGATCATGTACAGGACCAGGATCAAGGGCACCCCCCTGAAAAGGTCTGTGTACGCCACGGCGACCAGCCTGAAAGGGAAGAACACAGGCCCTGGTATCCTCCTGACCACGGCTATGACGAGGGCCAGGATCAGGATAAAGACTTCGGAGACCGTAAATATCTTTACGTTCAGCAAGAACGCCCCGAGGACGGAAGGGTTGCCCTCGGAGCCGACGAGAGATTGCCAGAGGTGCGACGGGCTGAAAAACCGCTCGGCCACGACCCCGCCCCCCGGCGCAAGCACCACGACTATCGCGATGATCGCGAAGAACAGCACGGTGCTCGCGCTCGACACCAGCACCCCACGGTTCCCCAGTGCCCGCGAGCCCCGGCCCGCTGACCGTCCTGGGGCGGCGGGGCCTCCCTCGGTCACGCTACTTCTCGAGGGTAGGTACGTCCAGGTACTGCTGCAGGTGCTTCTTCTCTAGCTTCTGGAGGGTACCGTCGATCTTCATCTCGCCGAGGACCTCGTTTACGCAGTCGACGAGCGGGTTGCCCTGCTCGAAGAGCATCCCGAACTGTTCGTTGCGCGGGTACTTCCCGATTACGGTCGAGCCCTCTATCTCGACGTCGCGCAGGTAGACTGTGGTCACCAGGTCGGTAACGAAGACGTCGATCTGGCCGCTCTCCAGCGCGGACTTCGCGTCGTTGGTGGTGTCGTAGACCTTGGGGTCCGTGGTCGGCTTCACCGTCTCGTTGACGAAATCGAGGGCCGTCGTGCCGACCTGGGCCCCTATGGTCAGGTCCTTCAGGTCGGAGACGCTCTTCGCCTTGGCGGCGGGATTGTCTTTCATCACGAGCACGCCCTGGGCGTTGTCGAAGTAGCCGTCCGAGAAATCGACGGCCTTCTCGCGTTCCGGGGTTATGGTGATCTCGTTGATGTCGAAGTCGAAGTCTTTGGCGCCAGGGGCGTAGGACTTGTTGAAAGGCTCGACGGTCCACTTTATCGGGAGGTCCATGCGGTCTGCGATCTCACTCGCTATATCGCCCTCGTACCCCGAGTAGTCTTTGGAACTTCCTTTGAACCACGGCGGATAGGCTGGCTTGTCCGTGGCGACCGTCAACACGCCCTCCTTGAAGAGCGGCGGGTTGTCCAACTCGCACTTATCCTTAGGACCCGACTCCGCCGAGGGTCCGCCGCAACCGACGAGCAACAGGACCGTAAAGAGGAGTCCGATCAGGAAAACTCGCTCTCGCATGCATCTCTCCGATCCACTCTCTAGACGAAAGCTGATGGCCGGTTCAAAGGATCCAGGACCATCATATACCGAATCAAGTATAGGATCGCCGGGGGAGCGTTGCAATCGACCCATTTGCCATCCACCAGAGGTCTTCGCGGTGCGGATGCTGGTATTCTGGTTGCGCAGGGGCTGTTCGGGGAACACTCTTGAGGACTTGGTCGAAAGAGGAGAGTGAGAGATGAGCGAGTCAGAGCAGCAGCGCAACGAAAGCCCGCTCCTGAGCGATCGCGGGGCCACGATAATCAGCGACACTGTAGTCTCCTCTCTAGCCGGCATGGCGGCGCAGGAGGTGGAGGGCGTCCACATGGGCGGGGGCGCCTCGAGAACCGCCGGCGGGGTACTGGGGAGCCTCACGGGTTCGGAGAGCAAGACCAGCGGGATCTCCGTCGAGGTCGGAAGGACGGAGACTGCCATAGATCTCAAGATGGGGATCGAGTACAACAAGAACATCCTCCAGACCGTCGAGGAGGTGCGGCGCAGGATCACGGATCGCATCCAGAGCATGACCGGGCTCCGGGTCAAGGAGCTTAACGCCACCATAACGGACATCACCTTCCCCGAGAAGGAAGAGAGACGCCGCATCGGGTCGCGGAGCACAACAAGGGAACGCGACGCCTCCACGGACGAGACCGCCCCTGCGCAGCCGACGATATCAGGGAGCGAGCCAGATACCGGCGCCAGCGAGCCAGATACCACACAGGTAGAGACGGGCAGCCAGGCTGAGAGCGAGACCACCCCCGAGACAGAGGACAGCGCGGAGGATCGTCCACCCGAGGTAGAAGAGACCGCAGAGCTGCGTTCTGGTGACACGGGAACAGAGGAACAGCCCGCGGGCGAAACGTCGGAAACGTCTGAGGAGGCCCAGACACGCGCAGAGACCGAAGCATCCGAGCCGGCGGAAACGAGCGCAGAGGCGCGGAGAAGGCGCCGCGCGGAGGAGCGCGCCAGGCGGCGCAGGCGCACGGAAGACAGCTAGAACCCTCGCGGTGAGTGGGATGGCCGCGAATCTCTTGGAGGGCGAGCAGGATGGATCGGACAACGTACTCTCCGCGGATAACCCGGCTCTCCTGGGGTCGCCTGGAGACCGAGAGCGGCGCCTTCAAGGACGTAAAACTCTACCCCGGTGGCGCGGAAGAGTGGGATTGGAACGAGACAGCCACAAGCCACGATCCCGGCATACAGCCGGCCGACGTGGAGAGACTGCTGGAACGAGGCTCTACGGTCGTGATCCTCTCCAGAGGCTTTCACGAACGTCTCGGCGTCGCGCCCGAGACCCTCAGGATGCTGGAAGAAAGAGAGATCCCCGCGCACGTCGTACAGACCGAAGAGGCTGCCCGACTCTACGAAGCGTTGCGGGAGACTGAGAAGGTCGGAGCGCTCATCCACTCGACCTGCTGACCATAGTGTTGCTTGACCTAGAGTAAGATGAGCGAGAGATGCGAGTTGTCGAAGCCTCTGCCATTGTGCCGGCGGGGCAGAACAGGCAGAAGGTAGCCCTGTCGATGACTCGGGAGAGTGCCCTTCCGAAAAGCCCATACATCGGACGATCGGTTTCCTGGAAGTACACCTGAAGCATCACTTGGTGTCCTTGTGGCGGAGAGAAGGCACATCCCGTCAAGGCCCCTGGCATCGTACCCAATCTCGGACAGCCAGGCTCCATCTTGGACGTTTGCCGGTTGGGAATAGGGGGTGTCCCCGTAGACTTCTGGTACGGCTTTCTGGCCGATCCGATGTGTCCGGAAAGGGAGAAGAACCGATGGGCAAGAGGGACTCTTACGAGCCGGGGACGTTCTGTTGGGTGGATCTTACGACCACAGACGCTGAGGGCGCGAAGGTCTTCTACGGTGATCTGTTTGGCTGGGAATTCAGGGATGACGAGATCCCGGGCGGTGTCTACACCATGCGCCACGGCGACGTGGTGGGTGCGATCGACCAGCAGGACGAGCAGCCCGCCCACTGGAACAGCTACGTCTCCGTCACGAGCGCAGAAGAGACGGCCGCAAGGGCGAAGCAACTGGGCGCCAGGATACTCGAGGAGCCCTTCGACGTGGCGGGGTTCGGCCGCCTTGCCGTGTTCGCCGACCCTGCCGGCGCGGTGCTCTGCGTCTGGGAGCCGCGGGCGCACATCGGCGCGGGACGGGTCAACGACGTTGGCTGTATGGGCTGGAACGAGCTCCAGACCCGCGACTCCGAGGCGGCGGGCGATTTCTACGGCGGCTCTTCGGTTGGGAGACCGAACCTATCGAAGTAGACGGGAGACTGGTCTACACCACGATCAAGAACGCTGGCAACCAGAACAGCGGCTTCATGCCGATGGCGGAGCAGCACGGCGACGCACCTTCCTTCTGGCTCCCTTACTTCACGGTCTCCTCGCGCGACACCACAATGGAGAAGGCGCGCGGGCTTGGCGGTACCGTGCTGGCTGGGCCCTTGGATCTCCCTTCTGGCAAGATCGCCGCCCTTGGCGATCCCCAGGGCGCCGCGTTCGCGGTCTTCGAGGGGGAGACCGACGAGTAGAAGCGCGCAGTGGTACGGGCGCGGCGACACGCGCTGAAGCGTACCAGTAGCTACAGGCACAGGCGTATAATGCGGTTGTGATCGTGGACAACGCCATCTACGTGGACGGCCAGCGTACCGCCGAGCCGGCCACACTCGAAGAGACCTATGAGGCCGTACGAAACCGGCGCGGTGTAGCGTGGATAGGCCTCTACAAGCCGACGAAAGAGGAGTTCTCGTCCGTCGCCGGGGAGTTCGGCCTGCACGGGCTGGCGGTCGAGGATGCGACGGACGCCCACCAGAGGCCCAAGCTGGAGCACTACGGGGATACGCTCTTCGTCGTGCTCAAGCCTGCCCGTTACCTGGACGAGGAGGAGAGGGTCGAGTTCGGCGAAGTCCACCTCTTTGTGGGAGAAGACTTCGTAGTGAGCGTGCGCCACGGTGAGATGCCGGACCTGGGCGGAGTACGCAAGCAACTGGAGGCCGACCCCGAGCACCTGCGCCGTGGACCCGAGGCGATCCTGCACGCCATAATGGATCGTGTCGTTGACGACTACGGACCCGTAGTCGACGGCCTCGAGAACGATATCGAGGAGATAGAGGCTGAGGTCTTCGGAGGTAATGCCAGCGTGTCGCGCAGGATCTATGAGCTCTCGCGCGAGGTGATCGAGTTCCAGCGGGCTACCGAGCCGCTCGGCGGGGTACTCGGGGATATGATGCGGGATGAGACCATAGACGTCGATCCGGAGGTAAGGAGACATCTACGCGACGTGCGTGACCATGTCCTGCAGGTTACGGAACGGCTCGCCGGCTTCCGCGAGCTGCTGCAGAGTATCCTCAGTGTGAACCTGACCCTAGCGAGCCTGGCCCAGAACGAGCAGGTAAAGAAGATCTCCGCCTGGGCCGCCATACTGTTTGCGCCCACGCTCATAGGGACGATCTACGGGATGAATTTCGACTACATGCCCGAGTTGGGCTGGCCGCTCGGCTACCCCTTCGCCCTGGTGCTCATGGCTTTCACCTCTCTCACGCTCTACTTCATCTTCAAGCGCCGCGGCTGGATGTAGGCTAACTTCCAAAATAGTCCATTTGGGGGATGTATCTTCTGCCCTTGAAGGTTAGGCTGCGTCCGTTGTTTGGACCGGCCGGGAGGAATTGGCCTACCGGCTCGAAACCCTGAGAGGGGAGACGAATATGGAGACGGTGATCCAGGGCACGACGCTCCAGACCTTGCGGGCTGGCCTGCGCGGCACCGCCCACGCGCCGAGAGAGGAAGGCTACGAGGAGGCGAGCCGGGCGTGGAATCTCGCCGCCCATCAGACTCCCGCGCTGGTAGTCGTGGCCAAAGGCGCGGCTGACTTGATAGCAGCCGTCCGCTTCGCCCGCGAAGGGGGGTTGGGCGTCGGGGTGATGGCGACGGGCCACGGTGTGGGCACGGCCTGCGACGGCGGGGTTCTGATCAATACCTCGGGTATGAGAGGCGTCAGGGTAGACCCCATAGACAAGACGGCGCGGGTCGAGGCCGGCGCGCTGTGGATCGACCTGATCCATGAGTCCCAGGTGCACGGTCTTGCCGGGCTCCAGGGTTCCACCTCCCAAGTCGGCGTCGTCGGCTACACGATGGGCGGCGGCTTCGGGTGGCTCGGTCGTAAGTACGGCTTCAACGCAGCGAGCGTGAGGGAGGCGGACTTAGTCACCGCAGATGGCGAGCTGGTGCGCGTGAGCGCCGAGGAGCATCCCGACTTGTTCTGGGGTCTCGGGGGCGGAGGCGGCAACTTCGGGATAGTCACCTCACTGAAATTCGACCTCTATCCCATTGGGATGCTCTACGGTGGCAACCTCATCTACCCTGTGGAGAAGGCACCCGAGGTGCTGGATACCTACGCCCGCTGGAGCGCTGACCTCCCCGACGAGATGACCTCGGGGGTTGCGTTCTTGAATGTGCCTCCGCTGCCTGCGCTCCCCGAGCCGCTGCGCGGCAAGTCCGTAATAGCGCTGCGCGGCTGCTACTGCGGGGAGTCGCCCGGTGACGGCGAGGAGCTGGTGCGTCCCGTGCGCGAGGAGCTCGGCGAGCCGATCATGGACACCTTCGGGATCATGCCCTACGCGGCCATGGACTCCATTAGCATGGACCCGGTCGACCCGATGGGGGCCCGTCAGCACTCCGAGATGCTGAGCGAGCTCTCGCCCGAGGCTATCCAAACGCTCGTAGAGGTAGCCGGCGACGGTTCTGGCTCGCCCCTGATCATGCTCGAGCTCAGGCAGCTCGGCGGGGCCCTGGAGCGCACCGCCGAACACTTGAGCACCATGGGCAAGGGCGACTCCAAATACATCATGAACGGGGTCGGGCCGGCCTTCACGCCGGAGATGGCGGAAGGTGTCGTGGCTTACCTCGCCCAGGTGACAGACGCGACTCGTCCTTTCCAAACCGGCGACACCTACGTCAACTTTATGGAGCTCGATGGCGCGAGCGCCGAAAGGGTAAAGGCCGCCTACGCGCCAGAGGACTTCGAGCGCCTCGTCGCCCTAAAGGACCGCTACGACCCGCAGAACGTCTTCCGCTTCAACCGCAACATCACCCCCCTCTAAAGCGGAGCACTAAGGGCCGAAAAGCAGGAGACCAACACTATGGAACAAGAGGCTACAGCGTGAGATATTGTAAGCGCCCTTGGGGCGCAAAGGATCTTCAGCTAGACGTTGGAGGGTGAGATGCAAGCCGAGCGCGAAGCGCAGGAGAAAGTGGCCCGGCCGTTGCCTGAAGATATCCTGTGGGTAAGGTTCGTGTTCGTGGATCACGCTGGCATCCCCAAGTGCAAGGCAGTCCATAGGGACGGCTTCGACGGGAGGGCAAGGGCCGGGGTGGGGCTCGCAAAAGGGGTTCTGGCGCTGGATCCGAGCGGGGCTTTACACTCGGAGTCGGGTTTGAGTCCCGTCGGAGAGTGCCGGCTGGTTCCGGACCTCTCGACGCTTACCGCCCTCCCCTTCGCCCGCGGGCAGGCGATGGTCTCCTCCAAGCTAATGTACAGCTCAGACGGCATAGGCGTGCCCGAGCTACACTGGATCAGCGCTATAGACGGCAGGCGCGTGATCGGCGAGGCACTCGGAGAGCTCGTGTCTCGAGGAGAGCTAGACCTCGCCGCGGCCGAAGCCACCGGTGAGAACGTGCTGCGTGCGACCGCGACGCGCCTGTACAGGCTCTAGCTCGCGAGAGCCAGGGTCGGGCAGGAGGTGCGTGACCGGACGCAAGAGGTTATCCTATCCGCCAGAGCCTGATCGAGGCCCGTAACCGAACACGGAGGGGAGCATTGTACCGACAGACACGGGTGCTTGGTGTGCTGCTCATTCTTCAGGTGGGCGCGATGGTGGGGATCGGCGTCTGGTTGTTCGCCAGCATCGACTGGGACACTATAGTGAATCTTTCCAACAAGCCGGGCCAGATTCGGCTACAAACCACTGACAAGTCCGAGGTGAAGGATTTCAAACGGGCCATCCTGTTCGCGGTCTATTTTTTCGCGCCCGTGGTCCTGTTGCTCCTGGCGGGCCTCGGCTTCGTGCTGCTCAGGCGCCGCGGGTGGATGCTAGCTTCGGTCGCGCAGGCCCTGATCATGCTGTCCTGCCTGTTTTTCTACGGCGCTTCGCGTCCGTGGTTCGCCTACCCCATAATCGCCTACTGCATCTTGATGATCCTGCTCCTCAACTCCCGCAGCGTGCGGGCGGTGGTCCAACGCAGACAGCTGACGCCGGCGGAGGCTAGACCGGAGATCGCACGTGGCGAATGAGGAGAGCGTGGACGCGAGGACCGCTGAGGCACTGCTGCGCCGCTTCGAGCCCGTGATCCGGTTCACGAAGGGCGAGTGGTTCTACCCGATGGACTGCGAGCCCTACGTGGACGCCTGCAGCCTCTGGGTCCGGCGTCCGGGCGAGGACGCCCTCTGCGTAGTTCCGGCCGGAGAGCTCACCCTGGAGAGGCTAGCCCAGCAGCCGGAGGACACCACCGGCGCCGTACACTACCTCAAGATCCCCAACCCCAAGGAAGACGAGAATCAAGGTCGCCGGGCGCGCCGGCGGGCGAGGCGCTCGCACACTAACCCCGATTGGCCCAGGGAGACTTTCCGGGCCGGCAGGGGACGCCTCGCGCGCGTCGGCTACATTTCGAGGCTGGCGGACGCGCTCTTCTCGTTGGTGCTCTTGGCCAGGGGCAGGGTTCCCGGCGGAGACGTGGAGGGGGGGCGCGTCCTGTACGGCCGCTTCATGGAGAAGGAGGAACACTTCAGGTACCATGGGCACGTGGTTAGGCAGGACGGTTGGATCGTCTTGCGGTACTGGCTCTTCTACGCGTTCAACGACTGGAGGAGCAACGTCTTTGGCGCCAACGACCACGAGGCCGACTGGGAGAAGATATTCGTGTTCCTCTCGGAATCGGAGTCTGGCGAGGTAAGGCCTGAGTGGGTGGCCTACGCCGCGCACGAGGAGACCGGCGACGACCTCAGGCGCCGGTGGGACGACCCGGAGCTGGAGAAGATCGGCGAACATCCTGTGGCGTACGTCTGTGCCGGCTCGCACGCGACTCGGTACTCCCGGGGCGAGTACCTGACAGAGCTCGCTTTCCCCCTGCCGCGGGCGTTCGCCGTGGTCAGGAGGGTCGCGCGGCGGTTCTGGTACGTAACGCTGCGCCAGTACGCCGACGAGGACTATAGGGAGAAGCCTTACGAACAGTTCACCATCCCCTTCGTGGATTACGGGCGCGGGGACGGGCTGTCGGTCGGACCCGGACAGGACATGGAGTGGGACCCCCCGCGCCTCATGAACCCGTTGCCATCGTGGGTCTCGAGGTATCGGGGACTGTGGGGTCTCTACACCCAGGATCCCTTCGAGGGCGAGGACGCCCCGGCGGGGCCGATGTACAACCGCGACAAGACCATAAGCCGCGAGTGGTTCGACCCCGTGGGCTGGGCAGGGCTCGACAAGGTGCCGACCAGGACGGAGCAACTGGGCGTCATCACCGGGCGTCAGGCGGAGATCGAAGAACGCCGGGATCTCCTCCGCTCCGAACTGCTGGAGAAGAGCAGCAGGCTAAAGGCTCTGGGCATGGACGCCGAAGCGACGCGCGACCAGTCCCACCTTAGCAAGCTCCACGAGAACCAGATGCGGCACATCGAAGAGCTATCCAAAGAAGTCGAGACGCTGCGTGCACAACTGTCCGACGACGAAGTCCTCGCCGAGTCCTTGAAGGATCATGCCGAACGCTTGAAAGACGGCGAGCGTCCTCCCGCCCGCGCGCACATCGTGCACCCCGCGCGCCCCGTCTCCGAGGCCGAGACCCACGCCGGCAGGGTGGCGCAGCTGTGGGCCTCGATCAGCATCGCGGTCGTGCTCGTGACGCTCATCCTCATCATCGCCTACCAGAGGCAGCATCTGCTCTCCGCGCTCGTCTTCGCCATCGCCATGTTCGCGTTCATCGAGGCCGGTTTCAGGAGGCGACTAACCAGGTTCATAGTCAGCGTCAACGTCGCGTTGGCGATAGTGGGCGCCCTGGTCATCCTTGAACACTACTTCTGGGGGGTCATCATCCTCGCTGTCCTGGCCGTAGGACTCTACATCCTGTGGGAGAACCTGCGCGAGCTCGGACGGTAAAACCCGAAACCGGCTCTACGGAGCTGGAGTATCGAAGAGGAGAACTAGGGCGGCCCAGATATAATTCATGCGTCGAGTACCACGTCAGACAAGGGACTACCTATGCAGATGAGGCGCAGGCCTTGCTCCAGCTCCTCGTCACCGATGGCGAAGGCCATGTCCTGGTCGATCTCACCCTCCAGGCACTTCTGTATGCAGGTCGTGCATGTGCCGCTGCGGCAATCGTAGGGTAGATGTAGTCCTGCGTCCTCTGCCTCTTCGAGGATGTACTCGTCTTCGGCTACGTCTATGGTGAGGCCGCTCTTTTGGAAGGTTACTTTGTGTAATCTGGCCATGTCCGCTCCTGCGTACTTTGCGAGCAAGTCTCGTGTCCTGGCCTGTTCTAGCATACTGGCGGGTCCTTTTTGGCGAACGATGTGACGGCTAGTGTCAGGTGCAGCTGGCGGACCTCTCAGACGACGTCGAAGTTGGCCATCATCATCATGTCCTCGTGCTCGAGGTTGTGGCAGTGGAAGACGTAGCGGCCCCGGTACCCGTCGAAACGGACGAGCACACGCGCCTCCTCGCCCGAGGTAAGGTCCACGGTGTCCTTCCAGCCGGCGTCCGTTGGCAAGGGTTTTCTACCGTTGCGGGAGAGGACCTTGAAGTGGACCAGGTGAAGGTGGATCGGGTGCGCCGCCGGAGCCGCTCTGAGGTGCCAGACCTCGGTGGACCCCAACTCCGGCCTGGCGGACATGCGCTCCGGGTCGAACGGTTCGCCGTTGATACCCCACATCGTCCTGCCGCTGTTCGCAACCCTGGTAAAGCGAAACTCGCGCCTGCGTCTGGCGCTTGACTCGTTGAGCCCGTGGAACTCTGCCATGTCCGAAAGTCGTCGCGGTACCGTGCTGTCGTCGTTCTCTTTGCGGACTACGCGGAATCGCATTACGTCTGCGGTCTTTCCTTCGCCCATGCGGTTCCTTAGCGTGATCTCATCGCCAACACTGTACTTCGAGAAGTCTACGACCACGTCGAAGCGCTCCGCTTGCGCGATGCGGATCGTGCGGTGGAGAATCGGCGCGCCGAGCAGCCCCCCGTCACTGCCGACCTGGACGAAAGGGGTGTGGTTTCCCGGCTCCAGGGCGAGCTCGTAGCGGCGGGCGTTGGAGGCGTTGAGGATGCGAAACCGGTATTTCGTGGCCGAGACCTCCAGTACCGGCCAGGGAGCGCCGTTGACCAGGATGGTGTCTCCAAGGACTCCGTCCATGTAGTCGTCCTCGACTCCCGGTTTGCCCTGTAGTGAGGGATCCAGTGAAGGATAAAGCAACGAGCCGTCCTCGTCGAAGGCGCGGTCGCAGATCATGATCGGTACGTCCTTCTCGCCCTTCGGAAGGGGCAGGGCATCCTCTTCGTCGTCGCGGATGATATGGAAGCCGGCCAGTCCCCGCCAGATCTGCGGACCGGTAAAGTCCATGCGGTGGTCGTGGTACCAGAGGGTCGCGGCACGCTGCTCCAGCGGGTAGACGTAGTCCTTGGAGTGCCGAGAACTCCCCATGCCCATCGAGCCGTGTCCTTTCATCGAATGGTCGTGGGCCATGTTCTTCGGCGGAATCAAGTCGGTAGGGTAGCCGTCGCTCTCCGGGGGAGTCCGGCCGCCGTGCAAGTGCGTGGAGACAGGCACGGGCAACTCGTTCCGCTGGCGAACTATGATCGTCTTACCACTGCGAGACTCTATGGTAGGACCGGGGAAGATCCCATCGTAGCCCCAGACCTCCGTCTGGAGGCCTGGTAGGATCTCCACCCTGCCGGCCTTCTGGGTCATCTGGTAGTAGTCGGGCCCCGCGTCGGTGCGCACGGGCTCGAGCACCGGAGGCACCGGCAGCGGTACCCTGAAAGACTCTGGCAGCTTCGCCTTGCTCGGCAAAAGCATCCCCGTCGAGCCCTCGCCAGATCCGGAGCACGCGGACCCGGCGAAAGCGAATGTCACCCCGCCCGCAAGCCCCAGCCTCAAGAACTCTCTGCGCGAGAACTTCAAGAAAGGATCACCCCTTCCTCCGCCCGGCAGCCCACGCCCGCCTAGCAGTGAGAAGGCTCAGACAGAGGATCAGCAACGCGTTCACCGGGTGCAGGGCCGCCGCCGGTACAGCGGCATTGGCTAAGGCGTACTGTGCCCCGATCAGGACCAGGAGCCCGAGGGGCAGTAGCCT
>DATDKO010000415.1:0-6073 GCA_036519935.1 Rubrobacter sp.
CCCGGTGAACGAGGGCGCTCGCCGCTCCCGGGCTGCCCGCACGCCCTCTCTGTGGTCTTGCGTGCCGAGGAGCAGGCTCTGCGCCATGCTCTCCGCGAACAGACCGCTCTCCATATCGACGCTGGCCGAGAGGTGAAGCAAACGCTTGCTGAGTCCATAGGCCAGCGGCGCACGCTTGAGGATGAACCGTAGACGCTCCTTCGCCTCGTCCAACAGCTTCTCGTGTGGCACTATCTCTGTGACGAGCCCGTGCCTGTAGGCTTCCTCCGCGTCCAGGTCCTGGCCGCCGAGCACTATATCCCGCGCACGTGCGAGACCCACCAGCTTGACCAGGCGCACGCATCCTCCGTGGCTCGGGATCAAGCCGATCATGCCCTCCCTGAACACGACGCGGGCATTTTCAGAGGCGATGCGCAGGTCGCACGAGAGGGCTAGCTGGGTTCCTGCGCCGGTTGCAAGGCCCCCTATGGCCGCAATGACCGGCTTCTCGAGCCGTTCGACGGACGAGATGAGGCGGGTCAACTCGTGGCTGTGGGCGCGGAACTCGGCCTGCTCCCAATCGCGCTCGAAGCGAGAGAGGTCACCGCCCGCGGAGAACGCCTCGCCGGCGGCGGTCAGGATTACTCCTCGCACCTTGCGCTCATGCGCTGCGTCCGTGAATACTTGCAGCAACTCGCCCTGCAGCGTCTCGTCGAGGGCGTTCCTCTTCTCGGGACGGTTCAGCTCCACGAGCAGCGCGCTGTCCTCTAGCGTGGTTCGCAAGCCCGAACTCTCGGTCATCGTTTGATGACCTCGAACGGGCTGTTGCAGCTGCGGCAGATGTAGGAGTACACCATCAGGTGAGGACCGTACTCGGAGACCTTCTCGACCTCGCCAGAGTCGCACCAGGGGCAGATCAAACGCCGCCCCTCTGCGCCGACCTCTCCAGGCGTCTCTGCAGCTGGTTCCATTCGCTCCATGGCAGCTCTCCGTACCCCCATCGCCTTTCGCTCTCACTCCACTCGATCGGGACTTCTATTCCGCACTCCTGCAAAAGCGGAACGACCTTGCCCAGATACCTCTGGCGCATCTCCTCGTTGCCCATGCCGATCAGGCCCTCGGCCTTGAGGGCCTCTATGCCCTCCTCTCCGTCGGGGCCGAACCAGCAGAGCATCTCGGGCAGTAGCTCGTCGACGCGAGCCTGGAAGAGGTTGCGGCCACGCTCCTCGTAGGCGATCTGGCGTACCAGGCTCTCGGCGTATGCAGAGGTGAGCCTCTCCTCGTCGAGTATGCGGTGCGCCCTCCTTGCGAGTGCCTCGTAGCGGGAGTGCTCCACGGCCTCCAGCACGGTGTTCACCGCGGGACCGACGAGCGCGAGGGCTGCGACGACGTTCGTCCAGCTTGGAAGCGGGTCGTCGAGGAAACTGACAGAGTAACGGCGTGCCCTGTCGACCTCGCCCTGCAACCCCGTTGGCGGGTTGGGCCAGGGTAGGTCTTCGAGCAGAGGGTAGATGGCCCGCGATTGCCCTAGCTTGTCCTGGGTTATGGCCGCGCAAGCCGCGGTCGATTCCAGAAGCGGCCCGGCATCGGCCCACTCGGAGACGCGGCGACCCAGGAAGTACACGTTGTCGCCTATGACCGCGATCAGGTTGACCAGCGCGGCCAGGGCATCGTCGTTCTCGACGAGGAACTCGCTCTGCGCCCCACGTCCCGGTGCTACTTGCTCCGTGCCTTCGGGACGCTTGCTCACACCTGTACCTCCGCTTCGCCCTCTTCGGTCTCCCTCTCGGCCCAATAAGCCTTGCTCACCGGTACGAGCGACATCTCGAGCCAGTCTTGCCCGTAACGCTCCTTGGCGCGCTTCGCCGCATCATCGTTCCCGGCGGCCTCGACGTCGCCCCTGTGCTCCAGCGGCTCGTCGTACTCGGTGCGCGCGAAGACCAGGTATCTCTCCACCACTCCTCCCTACTCCGGCCTGATAATCCTGACGATGGCCTGGCTAGGCACGACGAACATCTCGCGCCAGCGCCACTCGTCGTACATGAGGTGGGCATAGACGGCCGCGTCTCTGGGCTCCGCTGCCCTGACGTTGCCGTTGTGCCTCAGCGGGGCTTCGCCCACGCGGGCCGTAAATACCTCGTAGTTCTCGACCGGCCGCATCAGACGACCCCCACGTCCTTGAGTTGCTTCCTCCCAAGCGGCGTAATATCTTTCCTCGACCAGGTCTCCCACACTACCTCGATGTCCACCTCGTCTATGCCTTCCATCTCCAGGAGCCTGTCGCGGACGTCGTCCTGGATCATGTCCATCGCCGGACAACCCATGCAGGTGTACGTCAGCTTTATCTTCGCCTTCGACCCTTCCACCTCGGCGCCCCGGATGAGACCGAGGTCCACCAGGCTGACCGGGTACTCCGGGTCGAACACCTCTCTGAGCGCGTCCCGCGCCTCCTCCGCTGTGATGCGTGAAGCGACAATCTTCTCCTGCATCGCTAGACGGCCTCCATGGCATAGAGCTCCTTGTAGCCGCGCTGAAGATGCTCGACGTACTCCTCGTTCTTGGGACCGCGTTCCCTCCAGCGAACGAGCACGTCGTCCCAGGAGATCTCACCCTCCTCGAACTTCCACCGCTTCTCCTCGGCGTCGAACTGGGCCGGGAACGGGGAGTCTATGACGTACGTGTCCTCTTCCTCGTCGTAGTGGGCCGGTACGTGGAGCCCAAGGGACTCGCACAAGGGCACCGTGTGGCTCATCCAGGTCTGTCTGAGCTGGTCGTTGGTCGAGCCCTTGTAACCGTACTCGATCTGCTCGTTGTGCCGCTTCTGTCCGTCAGGCAGGCCGAACCACTCGAGCGTCAGCGGGAACATCCAGTCGACGGCCCGCTGGAGCTCCTCCTTTTTCTCCGGGTCCCTGGAGAACGCCTTCATCCACTTCTCACCGTGCCTGAGGTGGAAGTTCTCCTCGCGGTCCACCTTGACGAGCGCCCTCTTCCACGGCCCGTATGAACAGTTGTGGTGGATGTCACTGAGCAGAACGAAGCCGGCCCTGTCGTAAAACCCGTTGGCGACGATGAGCTCCGTGAAGCTCTCGAGCGGCACATCGAAGGCATAGGGGTACTTGAACTGCCTCGGCTTGCGCTCGTAGACGAGTTCCTCCGTGTCCACCCCGAGATCTCTCAACATGCGGTAGGCGATGTGCGCGTGCCCGAGCTCGTCCTGCACTATCCCCATGACGGTGATGTAGTTGTTGACGCTTGGGAGCGTCGAGAAGTCTCTCGTCGCGTTCATGTATGCCGGAGCACTTATCAGCTCGGTGTCGGCGGATACGATCAAAGTCCGCTTCAAACCCTCAACGTACCTCTCCGTCGCCTGTGAAGAGTCCTCGATGAGCCTCCCGCTCTTGATGCGATCCAGGAGTGCCTCTTCAGTTACCGCCGTCATGCCTTCCTCCTCCGCCTAACCTGGTTGCAGCATAATAACTGTCCGGTCAGTCAATATCAATCGTTGTCAGTTTACCCGCCCCGATTCTTTCGTAAACGCGGAGGGCGTTTTTGTAGAAGATCTTCTCCAGTGTCTCGGGTTCGACGTCGAGGTTGGCGATAGCCTGGGCGTTGGATCCTGGGCCTGGCACGCCTGGCCAGTCGGTGCCGAAGATCATCTTGCGGGCGAGGCGCTCGAAGTCGAAGCTCTTGTAGTAATCGGGGAGCTTATGTGGGGGGAGGCCGGAGACCTCGATCCAGACGTTAGGTCGCATGAGCGTGATAAAGGCTGCGGCATCGTACCACCAGCCGCGTCCGCCGTGGGCGAGGACTATGGTGAGGTCAGGGAAGTCGCGGGTGACGTCCTCGATCAGGGCAGGGTCGGCGTAGCGGTTCGTCGAACCGGGGAAGACACTCGTGCCGCAATGGAAAACCACGGGGAAGCCTTCCCTTTCGCAGTAGGCGTAGGCCGGGTAGAGCATACGGTCGTTGGGGGCGAAGGACCCATGGACGGGATGGACCTTGAGTCCGACCGCGCCGAGCTCGATCTGGCGCTCCAGCTCTTCTACCAACGGGAAGTGCAAGTGCGGGTTGAGGTTCGCCATGAGGTTGAAGCGTTCGGGGTTATGGGAGAGGAGTGGGATCAGGTCCTCCACAGGCTGTATGCCTGTGGACTTCGGGCTGTACTCGCAGAAAAGGACAGCGACGTCTACACCCTCGCGCTCCATGTAGTCGTCGAAAAGCTGCGGGACGAGGGTGCCTTCCTCATCGTAGAGCTCGAGCAGAGAAGGCGAGCCGTACTGGGCCGCCCACTCCCTCCAGGACTCTTTCAGGGTCGGGAGGCGCGCGGCGTGGACGTGAGCGTCTATAAGCGGGATCCCGTTCAGCAAGCCAGTACCCTATCCACGTCATCTACTGCCACGACTATCGGTCTCTCTCGAGAACCATCGCGATGCCCTGCCCCACCCCTATGCACATCGTTGCGAGGCCGTACCTCACGTCGGGACGCCGCCCCATCTCGTGCACCAGCGTCGTCAGTATGCGAGCGCCCGAAGCTCCCAGAGGGTGCCCAAGCGCTATCGCTCCGCCGTTAGGGTTCAACCTCTGGTCGTCGGGGTCCATCCCCCACTCGAAGAGGACTGCCAGAGCCTGTGCCGCAAACGCCTCGTTCAGCTCGATCAGGCCAACGTCATCCAGAGAGATTCCGGCCCTGTCGAGAGCTTTCCGGGTGGCGGGAACGGGTCCTATGCCCATGACCCTCGGCGGCACCCCTGCCACCCCTACGCTCCTTATCTTCGCCATCGGTTCGAGCCCGTGCGCCTCCGCGTAGTCCCTGGAGACAACCATCACCGCTGCGGCCCCGTCGTTAAGGGAGCTGGAGTTACCAGCTGTGACGGATCCACCCTCCTTGAAGGCTGGCCTGAGTTTGGCGAGCTTCTCGAGCGTGGTGTCGCGCCTCGGTCCCTCGTCGGCCTCGACCACAGTATCGCCTTTGCGCCCTTCGACCGTGACAGGCACGATCTCCTCCCGAAATCTCTTCTCGTCCATGGCGGCCACAGCCTTCTTGTGGCTCCCTAACGCGAAACGGTCCTGCTTCTCGCGAGAGATATCGTAGGTGTGGGCCAACTCCTCGGGCTTCTGTTCCTCGGCACTCACCTTGAAGCGCTCCTCGGCGAGGTTCTCGGCGGTCATGCCCAGCGAGTCGGTGTGGCCCAGCGCCTCCATCCTCGGGTTGACAAAGCGCCATCCCAGGGTAGTGTCGTACATCTTGGCGTGGCCCGTGGGGAACGCCCGCTCCGGCTTGGGCACGGCCCATGGGGCGCGGCTCATGGACTCCACCCCGCCCCCTATATAGACGTCGGCTTCTCCTAGCATCACGGCCCTCGCAGCGCCAGCAACGGCTTCGAGCCCGGATCCGCAGAGCCTGTTGACGGTGGCGCCCGAGACGGTCTCGGGCAGGCCTGCCAGAAGGAGCGACATGCGCGCGACGTTGCGATTGTCCTCTCCCGCCTGATTGGCGCAGCCGAAGTAGACGTCCTCGACCTCCTCAGGGGGAAGACCGGTACGTTCCAGCAGAGCTTCCAGGGCCACCGCCCCCAGGTCATCGGGACGCACGGCGCCCAGGGCTCCGCCGTGTCTACCTATAGGCGTCCTCACCGCGCCGACGATCCAGGCTTCCTTGATCCGTGTCACGATCCTCCTCTAGGCCAGCTCGTCCTCTTGCCGGGGCATCTGGACCCCTGTCTCCGGCTCACGCAGCTTGAAGCGCTGGATCTTGCCCGTCACCGTCTTCGGAAGTTCTTCGACGAACGCGACCAGATGCGGGTACTGGTAGCGCTTGAGCCGCTCCTTGCACCAGTCCTGCAGTTCGGCGACCAGCTCTTCGGATGGCTCGTACTCCTGGCGCAAGACGATGTGAGCCCTCACCCGCGTCAATCCGTCTACCGGGACACCGACGGCGGCGGCCTCTATCACCGCAGGATGATCCCCGAGCGTGCTCTCGACCTCGACGGGGGAAACCCAGAGGCCGCTGACCTTGATCATGTCGTCCGCGCGGCCCTCGTACCAGTAGAAGCCGTCCTCGTCCACCCTGTACCAGTCACCGGCGAAGAGCCAC
>DATDKO010000416.1:0-2082 GCA_036519935.1 Rubrobacter sp.
AGGCCCTATCCGCTCCGCTTCGACCCGTATCGTCCCCGGCAAGACCCGCTCGGGACCGTAGCGGTCACGTAGCTGTTCGACATGGTCCACGCCGTTGAGCAGTGGGACGACGACGCCATCGCTCAGTTTCTCCGGAGGGACGGCGTCAAGTGCCGCTTCGAGCGCCGTCGCCTTGACCGTGATCCAGACGACATCGAACTGCCCCTCGAGGCGATCAGCGACCCGCACCGGCGCCTCGAAGCTCCCGAGCGCCTCGCTCTGAACGCTCAGCCGCTCGGGATAGTGGTCTCTGCGTCCGGGTCGAACGAGTAGAGTCACCGGATGACCGACCTTCGCGAGCGCACCGCCCACAAGACCGCCGACCCCGCCCGCTCCGAGAACCGCGTACCGCATCGCCCCCCGTCAACTCCGTGCTTTGTGCCCCATTGTATACAGCCTCCCCAGGGACCGGAGGGGTACGATGCACAGAATCGCAAGTAAGAAGCCCGTCGAGAGCCCTATGGCCGTCATCGCGAGAAAGGCCTCGTCTATCGCATAAAGCCTACGAAAACCCGGAGTCCGATCGGGAGCAGAGGACTGCAAGCCCTCCGATCTGCCTAGGAGTCACTCGTGCTAGGCTTATAGCTCACCTCGCTCGCCTCTCGGTATGGTTCAATGTAGAGATGAAGTTCGGCATCTCGACGTTCGTGACCGACGAGGGGATCGCGCCGGGGGCCCTCGCCAGAGCGATCGAAGAGCGCAGCTTCGACTCTCTGTTTATCGCCGAGCACACTCACATCCCCCTCAGCCGAACGTCCCCTTGGCCCCGCGGCGGAGAGCTGCCGCGCAGGTACTACCGGACTTTGGACCCCTTCATTACCCTCACCGCCGCTGCCGCTGCAACCGAACTACTGCTCCTCGGCACGGGGGTTGCCTTGGTAATCGAGCGAGACCCGATCATTACGGCTAAGGAAGTCGCGAGCCTGGACCTCGTATCCGGAGGACGAGTAGTCTTCGGGGTCGGCGTGGGCTGGAATCGCGAGGAGATGGAGAACCACGGCGCCGACCCGCGAACCTGCGGCAAGCTGACCGACGAACGCATCCGGGCGATGATAGAGATGTGGACCAAAGAGGAGCCGGAGTTCCATGGCCGGTACGTGGACTTCGACCCGATCGGCATCTGGCCCAAACCGGTGCAGAAACCGTACCCGCCGATCTACGTCGGAGGCGGGAGCCGGGCCTTCGAGAGGGTCGCCCAGTTCAGCGACGCCTGGCTGGCAAACGGGCTTCCGCCGGGCAAGTTGGAGCCAATGCTGGGAGAGTTGCGAGAAGTCGCCGGAAGGGACGTGCCAGTGAGCGTGTTCAACGCATCTAGCGCTCCCGAAGACCTGAAAGCATACGCCCAGTTGAGCGTGGAACGTGTCTTGCTCGGCCTGCCGACCCTGCCCGAAAGCGAGACCTTGGACCAACTCGACAATCTTGCAGCGTTGGTAGAAGCTACCCGCTGATAAGATCTCCTTTGCGGAAAGAACCGCAGAAGTTGTCCAAAGGCGGTGCGATTCTGTTTCGTCACTACTCCTGGCAACCAGCATGGGGTCATGGCCATCTCTTATGTACCGCCTTGCCACAGGAGCCGGTCGACGGAGCTTTCGTGGACAGGGCTATAGACGTACTCCCCCCTACTGCTCCGACACTCCGGGCGAGTTTACAAGTGGCTCGAAGCCAGCTTGTATAGAATGAAGAAGAGACACACCTTCGAAAGGACTTCTTCACGAAGGGGTTACACGACATGGATTTCGGGCTCTCCGTCCTCGACGTCTCGCCCGTCAGCTCAGGCTCGAACGGCGCCCAAGCGCTCCGCAACACGCTCGAGCTTGCCCGGCTAGCCGACCGGCTCGGCTACGAGCGCTACTGGCTGGCCGAGCACCACAACCTGCCGAGCATCGCTAGCTCGGCACCAGAGGTCATGATAGGACACGTCGCGAACCTGACCGAGAGGATCAGGGTCGGCGCCGGAGGGATCATGCTTCCCAACCACTCACCGCTGAAGGTGGCCGAGACCTTCCGGGTTCTGGAGGCCCTGCACCCAGGGCGCATCGACCT
>DATDKO010000417.1:0-4463 GCA_036519935.1 Rubrobacter sp.
GGGGTGACCAGACGGGACAGGAGCTGCTCGAAGAAGCCTTACGGGTGCTCGATCCTGCGGTGACCGGGCTCGACCTGGATTTCGTGCGCTACGATCTGTCGCTGGAGAACCGACGGGCCACGGATAATGAGGTCGTGCACCAAGCTGCTGCTGCGATGAAAGAGACTGGATTCGGCATCAAGGCAGCGACCGTTACACCGGAGGAACCGGGCGATGTGGGCTCGCCCAATGCGATCCTGAGAACGGGGATAGACGGAACCGTTATCGTGCGCACGGGAAGGCGCATCCCCGGTGTCAACCCGACGAGCGGCGTGCACGCCCCGATCTCTGTGGTCCGTATGGCCGTCGATGACGCTTACGGGGCGAAGGAGTGGCGCGAGGGCGAGGGGCTTGACGAGGTCGCCTACAGGACCGAGAAGATCTCGCGCCGGGTATGCCGCGGTGTATCGGAGTTCGCCTTTATGCAGGCGCGCAAGATGCGAGCCAAGGTCTTCGGCGGCCCCAAGTACACCGTCTCCCCCGTCTACGAGGGGATGCTCAAGGAGGAGATGGACCGCGCCGCTGAGAACAGCCGCGATGTCCGCTACGATCCCCAGCTCATAGACGCCACCTACGCGCTGCTCTTGACCACCTACGGCGAGCCCCTCGTCATCCCCACCCTCAACCGCGACGGCGACTGCATCTCGGACCTCGTGATGCAGATGTTCGGCTCCATAGCGGGGGCCGAGTCGCTCCTGATCTCGCTCGACGAGGAGGAGAACCCCGAGACGGTCATGGCCGAGGCGCCGCACGGCACGGCTCCTGCGCTAGAGGGCAAGAACGTCGCCAACCCCATGGCCATGATCCTGGCCGGGGCCGCGCTCCTCACGTTCTTCCACGACGAGGACGCGAGCCGCGTCTCACGCGCCATCTACGAGGCGACTTTCGAGACCATCCTCGACGGTGTGAAGACCGCTGACCTCGGTGGTTCGGCGGACACTACCGAGTTCACTGATGAGATCATACGCCACATCAGGACCAAGCTCGAAGTGTGGAGCGCGCTCGCGTGAGCGCTTCTAGAGCCCTCGGTCTCGGCGCCATCTCGGGCCTGCGCGCTCTCTCTGGTCCTGCCTTCGTCAGTCGCGCGGCAAGCCGGGGCGACTTGAATCTCGACGGAACCTTCCTCGCTTTCCTGAGCTCGCCGCGCCTCTCGAAGGCGCTCGTATTGATGGAGTTGGGTGAATTGGTCGGGGACAAGTTGCCCGCCACACCGAGCCGTACCTCCCCACCTCCCCTGCTCGGGCGTGCGGCCTCAGGAGCCCTGGTGGGGGCAGCCGTCTTCGTCTCGGAAGGCCTTCGCGCCACGACCGGGGCGGCACTGGGTTCTACCGCGGCCATTGCCGCGGGCTTCACGGGGGAATGGTTACGTGCGCTCACAGTCGAGAAGACCGGGTTCCCCGACCCCGTCGTCGCGCTCGCGGAGGACGCCATCGTCTTGCTCGTCGGTCTCCAGTCCTCAAAGGACATCCGTTAGCGAAGGCTCATGGCCGATGATAGGAACAGGCTCAGGAGGACTTTCGATGAAGCGGCCTCGCTCTGCGACGGAGTCTAGGCGACGACACCCGCGAGCGCCTCTTTCACAGCATCGCTGACCTTATCGCCACGAGGTTCGGCGGCCGTATCGTCAAGGGCTACCTGACCACCCTGTACGTCGCTGAGAGGAAGTAGCCTAAATGCCGAACCGGTCCAGTGTGTTTCTTACCGAATTCAAGTAACCGCCTCCGAAGTAGTAGGTGTGAACCAGCAGCGGGTAGAGGTTGTACAGGTCACGGCGCGTCTGGAAGAAGGCTTTGTCAATGCCCCGTATCTCAGCGTAGCGCTCCAGAAAAGTGTTGCTGAAAGAGTCGAAGAGGCTGATGAAGGCCAGTTCGATCTCCGGGTCGGCGTAGTAGATTGCAGGGTCCAGGAAAGCGGTTATGCGATCTCCTCGTGCGAGCACGTTGGCGCTCCAGACGTCGCCGTGGATCAGCGCCGGAGGGTTGGGATCCTCGATGAGCTCATCGAGCTTCTCCGACAACCGCTCCACCCGAAGCAGGTCCTCCGCCGGTAGACGCCCCGCCTCGTTAGCGACGTTCGCCATGTACAGTAGTCTGTGCTCCCTGAAGAACTCCGTCCAGCTCTCGGTCGGAGGGTTGGGCTGGCTCAGACTACCGATGAGCGTGTCCCGCTCGTGGCCGTAGGTAGCGGAAGTAATTTCGTGCAACGCTGCCAGGAGTTCAGCGGCGTGGTGCTGGGCCTTTTTCGAGAAGCGGCTGCTCTCTTCGACGAACTCCATCAAGAGAAGCGTCTCCGAAGCGTGGTAGACCTCGGGGACAGGGAGATCGCTCTTCTCACGCAGGTAGCGGAGCATGTATGCTTCGCGCATCAGATGAGATTCGCCTGCCCTATCTACCTTGGCGACGAGCGGGGTGCCTTCCTCCAGCTCCGCCAAGTACACCTCTCCGATGCAGCCCCCGAGCGGACGCACCGAGAGCATCCGCTCTCCGAGGTGTGCTTCGACACCTTCGGCGACAATTTTCTCAGCCACGTTCCGTCAGGTGCCGGTCGCGGATGTCTTTCAGGAGTCCTTCGGATGCCTCTTCTACCAGATCGAGGACGTGCTCGAAACCATCGGGGCCGCCGCCGTACGGGTCGGGAACCTCGCGTTCCGGTGAGTGTGGGGCGAAGTCGAGAAAGGGCCTGACCACCGCATGGCCGCGGCACAGCGAGGCGACCGTCCGGTAGTTCTGCTCGTCCATCGTGAGGACGTAGTCAAACGCCTCGCAGTCGTTCGGCGAGATCTGGCGGGCCCGTTGGGCGCTCAGGTCGAGACCGCGGGCGAAAGCGCTCCTTTGGGCACGGCCGTCCGGCGGGCTTCCGACGTGCCAGGAGCCGGTACCCGCGGAGTCTACGAAGACTTCGTCATCCAACTCCTCGCGCCGTAGCACGTCCTCGAAGACCCCTTGAGCCAACGGCGAACGGCAGATATTTCCCAAGCAAACGAACAGGACGCGTACCATCTATGCGTAATCTACCAGCTATTCCGGCAACATTTGGTCGTCGCTCCCAGTATTCTCGCTCCTTAACGGCATATTGCCGCAGGAGAAGTCGTAGTGCTTCCGGCTTGCCCGGTTCGTCGGCGTGTTGGCACCCACAGTTATCAGCGTCTACTGACCCCACGTGAGCTCGTCCAGATGTAGGGCACAATCTCGACCCAGGTAGCCACGATATTTCACTGCCAAAATACGTCACACGATCCAGTCCAGGCAGCGTGGCTCGACGGGGTCGTCGAAGAAGTACGCGTTCTCGAGCGGGTTGTCGAACGGCAGATGTTTCTCACCGTAGGTTAGCCCCAGGGTAAACGAGTCGGTTTCAGCTCGACCTCTGCTCCTTGGGGGCTTCTGCTGAGCCTCGCTTTTACGCAGTTTTTCAACTACAAAGGCGCCGGAGGTTGGGTTCGGCGCCCGACTTGCAGGAGGGGCTTTAGGGGCAGACGGCGTGCTGATCTCTAGGCATCACCAAAGGCTACCGTCCCGCAAGGGCTGGGTGTACGCCTTCCTCGGGTATCTTTGTTCGGTGATACCAAATGTAATAGTGGTCATCCCGTCATCATGCGCGCAGTGTGCGGCGGCATCCTCGTGGTCGGCGAGCTTTCTCATTGAACCTCCTGGATACGGCCTTCCGAGAACGCCCATTCCACGCAATCGGGTAATCAAGGTCAAGAAGGAAGGGCCAGGCTCCAAACAGCTCCGGCCCTTTCTTGCTCCTTGCGGAGCCTATTTGCTAGTAGCGTACCCGATCTTGCCCACTAATGCCGGACTGCCCGTGTTGCCCCTCGCCAGGTAGTACAGTTCGCCAGCCTTGCTCACCTCCAGGTCGATGGGCCTCTCTAGCCCGGTTGCGAACTCCCTCGATCCCTCGCTGGTCGAGGGATCGAGGATCCTTATCCACCCGCTGCAGAAGTCCGCGAAGAAGTAGTCACCCTCATACTCCTCAGGGAACTGGAGAGTCTCGGGGTTGTAGAAAGCGCCCCCCGTGATCGAGCAGCCGGTGGTCGTCGTTGCGGGGTCGCCGTCGTGCCCGTAGGCGAAGATCGGGTCCACATACCGCAGATCAGACTCGTGTCCTTCGTATATGTTCCACCCGTAGTTGGCACCTGGCTCCCCCTGGTTTATCTCCTCCCAGGTGTCCTCCCCTCGGAGCGCTGCGGGCCATGGCCTCATCCGCAGCCACCACTTCAACTCGGAGCATGCTCTCTTACTGACGTGATGCTCTTCTGCTAGGAGGGCTTCTAGGAGAGCCGGGCGTAATAGTTCTGGGTAACCCCGTTTACGGTGAGGAACTCTCCTCCGGTGTGCAGCCTGGCTCCTTCCACGTGCAGCGCCCACACCAGGCTGTACTTGCCAGCGTACCTCGGGCTCCAGCTCGGGTCGAGCCGTCCGCTA
>DATDKO010000418.1:0-11883 GCA_036519935.1 Rubrobacter sp.
AGCGATGTGATGTACACCGCCGCGTCCCAGATGTGTCCACGGCGCGTCGGGACGTTCGATCACCCTTACGGTCGCCCCCGGACCGCCACCCCCAACCTCGAAGGTCATCTTGCGGCCACCGCCCTGCGAGATCTCGCCAACCTTTCTGAAGCCGAGCACCTCGGTGAGGACCCACGCGGTGGGATCCAGCTCCCGAACCGTCAGGTCGACTGCCCCGAGACCCCTTATCCCCATCTCCCGCGGAACTGGACTCTCAGCCCACGGAACACCGCCCTGTACTCCTTCTCCCTCGTCAGCGGAGAGGCGAAGCCGCTGCCCTTCGGGGTCGGTGAAGCCGAGGTAAGCGCGGTCTCCACCTTCTTCGATCCCATCGTTATCCACGCCGAGTTCCTGAAATCGCCCGGCCCACCACTCGAGCGCTGCAAGCTCGGGTACGCGCAACTCGGTAGTCGAGACTTCGCCTGCGCCGGGATGGTTGGGGGCCACGCGCAGATGGGGCCAGTCGAAGAAGGTGATCTCGGTCCCAGGGTTGCCAACCTCGTCTCCGTAGAATAGGTGGTAGGCGGAGACGTCGTCCTGATTCACGGTCTTCTTGACGAGCCTCAGCCCGAGCACGTCAGTGTAGAAAGCCACGTTCTCCGCTGCGTTCGTCGTGACCGCCGTCATGTGGTGCAGGCCGCCAAGTTCCATCTCTGTCCTCCGATCAGTCGCCTCACGTCTTATCCAGCGCGGGGTACGAGGGCGCGCACACCGCTACTTATTCGCCAGGCCGGAAGCCCCTGTACCCTGTGCTGGTAGTAGAACAGGTCCACGTCTAGCGGTGCCAGCAGCGCCGTAGCGAGGTACTCGAGGTCGAGCCCGGCGTCCACGTCTCCCTCGCTGACCGCGGTCCGCAAGAGCCCGAGGACGGTCGAGCGGCGCCAGTCGTACGCGGGGTGCGAGAAGCGCTCCAGACGGTCAGCCCCGCACAACGGTTCGTTGCCGCCGTAGAGCAGGTCCAGGTTCTCCGCGGTAAAGGCCACGAGCTGGTCCAGGAACGCGTCGAGCTTCTCGACGGCCGGCGTCCCTGGTTCGCGCAGGATCTCCAGCGTCTGCTCCTGGAGATGCCTGGTAGGCTCGTCGAGAAGCGCCTGGCACAGGAAACCCTTGTGTGGAAAGCGCCGGTAGAGCGTACCCTTTCCAACACCCGAGGCCCTGGCGATCTCTTCCATCGTGACGCACGTGACGCCGCGCTCCTCGAAGAGCGTTCGCGCCGTACGCAGGATCACACGTCTGTTGCGAGCCGCATCGCTGCGCTCAGCCTCGCAGCCAGAGGGACGCCCCAGGTGATCCAAGCTCCACCCCGCCCCCTGTATCCGTCCACGCCCCACGACTATCACTCTCCATTAAGTCCTTGACACCGGCAGTCTACCGCGCTACCCTCGCACTTTAAAGCGGACGTGAGTCCGCTTTTATGGTGTAGTCGGTCGTAGAACGATCAGAGTGTAGGAGTAATTATGGAAGACGGGCGTAATGGGGGCGTTTGATCCTGGTCAGCGGGGCCACGGGCCAGCAAGGGGGAGCGGTGGCGCGGAGCCTCCTCGGGCGCGGGATCGGGGTACGTGCACTCACCCGAGATCCCGAGAAGCCCGAGGCGAAAGAGCTCGTCGATCTGGGGGCCGAGGTCGCAAGCGGGGACCTCGAGGACCGCTCGTCCATCGAGCGGGTGCTCGATGGCGTCCACGGGGTGTTCTCCGTCCAGCAGTCCTGGGAGACAGGCGTCGAGGGTGAAATCAGGCAGGGTGTTCTGCTCGCTGACGCCGCGAAGGCTGCTGGCGTCGACCACTACGTCTACAGCTCGGTCGGCAGCGCGCACAGGGAGACTGGAATTCCGCACTTCGAGAGCAAGTGGGAGGTTGAGGAGCACGTGCGCGGCAGTGGCGTACCTTACACGGTCTTGCGCCCGGTCTTCTTTATGCAGAACTGGGAATTCCTGAGAGAGCCGATCCTCGGCGGCACGCTCCCTCAGCCGCTCGACCCCGACAAGTCTTTCCAGATGGTAGACGCCAACGACATCGGCGTCTTCGCCGCTATGGCCTTTGAGAACCCGGGCGAGTGGATCGGACGTGAGGTAGACCTCGCGGGGGATGAGATGACCATGCCCCAGATAGCCGATACGTTTTCGCGCGTGATCGGACGCCAGGTCGACTACTTCCAGGTGCCCTGGGACCAGTTCGAGGAGCAGATGGGCGAGGAGTACGCCGTCATGTACCGGTGGTTCGACGAACACGGCTACGAGGCCGATATCGCCGCCCTGAAAGAGGAGCACCCGGGGCTCGTCACCTTCGAGCAGTACCTCCGCGCCAACGGCTGGGAGAACGCCGGATCTTCCCCGGAAGGTTGATCTGAGAACAGGTGCCAGCTCATCCGGGTAAATGAGTAGCGCTTCGTCGCGGTCGCCTGGAGCCGCGCATAGCTGTACGATAGGAGCGTGAGAAGCGGCACCCACACCTTCCTTCAGACCACGCGCGTTCATTTCGGCGTGGATGCTCTGGAGAACTTGGAAGAGGAGGCCCGGTCGTATGACCGGGCCTTCGTCATCACCGGGCGCAGCCTGAACGAGAAGACCGGTCTCATCAGCCGCATCGAGGCGATGCTCGGGGGCAGGCACGCGGGGACCTTCGCCGGTATCGGGCAGCATACGCCTGGTGGGGCGGTCGAGAAAGCCGCCGTCGAGGCGGAATTGGCGGCGGCGAATCTCCTGGTCAGCGTCGGTGGGGGAAGCGTCATAGACGGCACCAAGGCGGTGGCGCGGGAGCTCGGTTATCCTCAGCAGGTGGCGATTCCGACCACCCTCTCCGGCGCGGAGTGGGCCAACAGGGCAGGGGTTACGGACGAGAGATCCGGTAGGAAGAGAGGCTTCGCCGACCCGAAGACCGTTCCGAGGGTCGTCGTACTGGATCCTGAGGCTACGGTCTTCACGCCAGAGAAGCTCTGGCTCTCCACCGGCATAAGGGCCCTGGATCACGCGGTCGAAGGCTTTCTCTACGGAGACGACCATCCCATCACAGACCTAACCGGTCTCGAAGGGGCGCGGCGCCTGATGGAGTCTCTGCCGCTTTCCAGAAGCACACCCGAAGACCTGGAGGTGCGCCAGGAGCTACAGCTCGCGGCCTGGCTCTCGTATTTCGGACCGGCGAACACGCCGATGGGTCTCTCGCACGAGCTGGGGCGCAGGATCGGGGCCAGCTACGAAGTCCCGCACGGAATAACCTCCTGTATCATCCTCGCACCAAGCCTGCAGGTCATGAAAGAGCGCGTACAGGACGACCGGTGGAACATGCTCTCTCGGACTCTAGATGGAGAACCGCCAGAGCGCGTGTCATCTCTGGTCGAGGAGCTCGGATTGCCCGGTCGGCTTCGCGAAGTCGGGGTGCCTGAGGAGGACCTGGAAGATATCGCCGGGGAGTATGGCGACGGGGAAGCGCTGGCGATCCTGAGGGCCGCGTACTAGGATGCGCGGGCAATGATCGCCGCGAGACTCCAGAGGGGCGATGAGGTAAGGATCGTCTCACCGGCCGTCAGCCTCGGATTCATACCAGAAGATCAGCAGCTGACAGCCAGGGAGCGGCTCGAAAGTCTAGGCCTCCGTTGCTCGTTCTCCACAAACGCCGAGGTGATGGATCGCTTCGATTCCTCCCCAGTAAAGGCGCGAGTCTCCGATCTGCACGATGCCTTCGCGGATCCCGGTGTCAAAGGCGTACTCACCACCCTCGGCGGCTTCAACAGCAACGGGCTACTCGGGTATCTGGACTACGATCTGATCCGCGCGAACCCCAAGATCTTCTGTGGTTTCTCGGACATTACGGCTCTTGCAACAGCAATAAACGCCAGGACCGGCCTCGTCACCTACTCAGGGCCGCATTTCACGACCTTCGGCATGAAACGCGGCATCGATTACACGAAGGAGTACTTCGAGCGGTGCCTCATGCGCGAGGAGCCCTTCGAAGTCCTTCCCGCTGACTACTGGAGCGATGATCTCTGGTACCAGGACCAGGAGAACCGTGACTTCGTACCCAACTCCGGCTACGAGGTCATGTACGAAGGCGAGGCGGAGGGCAAGCTGCTCGGGGGGAACCTGGGAACCCTGTGCCTGCTCTTCGGCACCCCGTACATGCCGAACCTGCAGGGTTCCATCCTCCTCCTCGAGGACGACGAGGAGGTCAATGCCGTCCACTTCGACCGGGAGTTGCAATCTCTCATTCACCAACCGGGTTTCGAGGGCGTGAGGGGCATAATCTTCGGGAAGTTCCAGAGGGCTTCCAACATGGACCAGAATACCCTGATGGCCATCGTCGAGAGCAAGCATGAGTTGGACGGTATGCCTGTCATCGCCGGCGCGAGTTTCGGCCACACCACGCCGCAGTTCACGTTCCCGATCGGCGGTTACGGCAGTCTGCACGCCGGAGAGGGAACCGCTCGCCTCTACATAGACGTCCACTGAAAGCAGTTTTAGGAAGAGAACGTCTTGGAACCGCGCTGGTCAGCAAGTCAGCCAGGACTCGCGCACGAGAAAGCTGAACTGCTTGCAAAGTGCACTACAACTCCAGGCGCGACTCTTCCAGGTCGAGGTCGCGCTCGATGCGGTGCATGACCTCGTCCCCGATGCTTCCCTCGTCGCGCATTGTAATGAGCCTCAGGCGCTGCGCCCCGAGCAGCTCGACCATGAGGCGCTGGTAGGCGGCAGAGCGTTCTTCGACGCCGTCAGGATCACCCTCGAAGCGGGAGGCGAAGCGGTCGCGGCGGTAGCTGTAGAGGCCGCGAATGCGCTCGGCCGTGTCCTCGCGCACCCAATCCTCGTCGACAAGCTTGTCCAGACGCTCCAGGGCTGCCTCCGCGATGCTGATGCGGCCGTGAATCTCTTCCTTGTCCCCGATGCGGTCGTCCTCGAGGCCGAGCGCCCGGATCAGGACCGGCAGGGAGAGACCCTGGACCACGAGCGTCGCGAGGATTACGCAAAACGTCAGAAAGATGATGAGGTCGCGGTCGGGAAACGGCACCCCTGATACCGTCTGAAGCGGCAGCGCGAGTGCGGCGGCCAGCGAGATAACACCCCGCATCCCTGTCCACGCTATGACCGAGACGCTGCGCCAGGGCGGAGAGGGATCACGCTCCCTGATCCTGCGACTGGCCCACCTCGGGACGTACGTCGCAGGGAAGACCCAGACCATGCGCACGAGGATGACGGTCAAGCTGGTGAGGAGCGCGTAGGAGACGAGTTGGCCAGCGGTGTACTCGTCAAGCCCCTCGATCACGCTCCTGAGCTGAAGCCCGATCAGGATGAAGATAAGACCGTTGAGCAGGAACGTTATCAGCTCCCACGTCGCGAACCCCTGAAGGCGCGTCCCAGAGGACGTTATATACGGTCCTTTGCGCCCCAGAAACAACCCCGTAGTCACCACGGCGAGAACTCCGGAGAAGTAGAGATCCCCAGGCACGCCGAACAGCTCGTGCAGCAACTCCCAGAGGCTGTGCGGCAGCTCCTCCGCCGCCAGGTAGGCGACGAAGGGCGTCAGCAGCGAGACGATGTTCTGTACGGAGGGGTCTTCTGAGAGATGGCGGCGCGCCCAAACGACGAGCCAACCGACCGCGAAGCCGGCGGCGATCCCGCCCGCCGCGCCGACGACGAACTGCAGGCCTGCTTCCCATATCGAGAAGGCGCCCGTGACCACCGCGGCGACTGCGACGCGGTAAGCTACGATGCCCGTGGCGTCGTTGACGAGGCTCTCGCCCTCCAGGATCGTTACGATGCGGCGGGGCACCCCGAGGCGCTGGGCGACCGTAGTGGCGGCGATGGCGTCGGTGGGGGAGACGATCGCCCCGAGTACGAAAGCCGCGGCCCAGGGCAGCCCGACGACGGTGTGGGCGACCGCGGCGACCACGAAGGTCGTCATCAGTACCAGTCCTACGGCGAGCAGCGTGATCGGCCTGACGTTGGCCCTGAAGTCGCGCCAACTAGTAAAGAGCGCCGAGACGTACAGCAAGGGCGGCAAAAACAACAAGAACACGAGCTCCGGGTCGAGCTCCACCAGCGGCAGTCCCGGAACGAACCCGAGCGCCGATCCGCCGAGAACCAGCAGGATCGGGTACGGTACCCCGAGCCGCGTGGCGAGTGTGGCAAGCGCCGCCACCGCAAGGAGAAGACCGAGAATTATCTCAATCTGGGGCAACGCTCACATCCACACTGTCAGGCTCAGACAAAACGCTCCGTCATGAGCTGTGTGACCTCCGCGTACCGGCCGAGCTCTCCCAGGAGCCGTTGTACCTGTTCGCTCTCCATATCCTTGCCGAGCTGTTCCAGGTCGTTGATCCCTACGCAAACGACGTACTCGTACGGTGGCTCGCCGCCCGATTCCGGAAGGCCGTCCACCCTATAGCCGCGCCACTCGTCTACCGACGCGAGGTCCAGTATCGCGGGGACGTAGCGTTCCTGGAGCCAGCGCTCATATTCTTCTGGGGCCACGTCTTCCTTCAGGTTGACCAGCACTATCATCGTCGGCACCGGTGCTCCTCTCTCAACCACTCTGTTTCAGTTCCTCGGTGAGGGTTGTGGGCCTCGATCGAGCCGTCGCCGGGCAGGAGTAAGGCCTCTTGTAAACTTCTAGGAGAAGCCGGCTGACCTGGAGGTCGAAGAACCCCCAGCTGCAGCATGGCCGCAAGGTCGTCGCGGGTAGCCCAGTGCTCGACCAGCTTGCCGTCGACACTTCTCCCTTCGGGCCCTTGCGTGTGGATCGAGCTGTCCTACCTCAGACCAGCACCTCGTCGAAGTAGCACCACCGCCACTCTTCCCCTGGCTCCAAGGACCTGATTATGGGGTGCTCGGTTGCGTGGAAGTGCTTTGTGGCGTGCCGATTGGGGCTCTGATCGCAACAGCCCACGTGCCCACAGATCAGACACATCCTGAGGTGCACCCAGGTATCGCCCATACTCAGGCAATCTTCACAGCCCTGCGCCGATGGCTCCACATCCTTTATCTGGCTCGTGTGGCTGCACCGCTCTCGCTGGAACATATGGATGAACCTCCTCATAAACGTACTCCTCAGGCGGGGCCGCCCTCTCACTCAGAACGAAGAGCCCTCAGTCTTCAAGAACTCGGCCTCCTCAGGCGTTGTCTCCCTGCTCAGGATCCCATTCCTGTGCGGGAACCGCCCGAAGCGCTCGACGATGTCCCTGTGCCCTGCGGCGTAGGAGGTTACGTCGGGCGCACCCGGCTCGTCAGCAAGCCGCCCGAAAAGGTCGACGGAGCGGCGTTGGTCCTCCCTGTTCTCGCTGTGCATGAACGGCATGTACAAGAACATCCTCTGGAAGGCAGGGATCTCCCTGTCCAGCGCGTGCTCGACGGCGTACCTGGAGGACTCGAGCGCCGCTGGGTCGGCGGCGTGGGTGCGTCCGTCGCCACGGAACATGTTGCGGGGAAACTGGTCGAGCACGATGACGAGCGCCAGGCAGCTCCTTGCATCGTCACGCCAGCCGTCGAGGTCGCCGGCTGCGGCCTCCTCGTAGAGACCGGCGAATTGCTCTGTGACCCTGGCGTCGAACTCGGAGTCTTTACGGAACCACTCGTCGCGGAACTCGCCATAGCCGGGCTCGCCTTCGCGGCCGAACCAGAAGTCGAGAACCTCCTCGGCCCTACTCGGCACGGCCTATCACGGTTATGTCTTCGTCGCGGCGGGTGAAGATGCGGCCCTCCATCCGGCTCGTGTAGCCGTCTATCATCCAGAGCTCGGGCACGATCTCAGAGACCAGCTCGCCGTCGTCGAACATCCTGACCATCGAGCTCTCCGAGACGACAACGGCCACGGCTCTCGTCTGACGGGAGATAGAAGCGCCTGCCACGTGACGACTGCCCAACCCGAGCGGCAGATCCAGGCTGTCCGAGGCGGCGTCTATGTAGCGGGCGGCGGAGAGGACAACGCCCGCGTTCGAGACCAGGAAGGCACCGTCGAGCTGGGCCAGCTCCTTGATGGTCTCCCGCATGTCGGGGTCCTCTATCTGCTTGCTCTCGTCAGGGTGTCCGTGCAAAGGGTCGAGGATCAAGGGCTTGGATCGCTTTATGACCTCGCCAGAGTCGCCCACCACGAAGAGCGTCCCTATCTTCCGCCCCTCGCGGCCCTCGCGCGCGATCTCGACCGCGAGGGAGACGGTCTGCTCGAGCACCCGCGCGTCTACCTCGCGCTTCTCCGTGCAGATCTCCTCATACACGTGTGTCTTTCCCATCGAGATCAACCTCCGTTCTGTGTAGTATCTAAAGGTAACCTTACCGTGAAGCATGTCTCTCCAGGCTCTGACTGGACGAAGACCTCGCCTCCATGACCGGTGACGATGCGCCGTACGATATCCAGCCCGAGCCCGGGCCCTGCCCCGATATCCTTTGTCGTGTAGAAAGGCTCGAAGACGTGGACCTGCGCCTCGCGCGGTATCCCACGCCCGTCGTCAACGACCTCCACCACCACGCACCCGCCTTCCACGTACGCCCTGATAGTGATGCTTCCCCGTCCGTCCACAGCGTCTATGGCGTTGTCGATGAGGTTGGTCCAAACCTGGTTCAGCTCGCCGCCACTCCCCAGTATCCCGGGCAGGTTCTTCTCGTACTCCCTCAGCAAAGAGATGCCCTTCAGTCTGGGGCCGAGGATGGTGATGGTGTTCTGGAGGCCGGAGATCACATCGACCTCTCCGACCACCGCTCTGTCCATGTAGGTGTACTCTTTCATTGCTCCGACCAGCTCGGAGATGCGCCTTGCGCTAGTCTCGATCTCACCTGCCAGGCCGATGAGATCCAGCGTCCCGGCGAGCCACTCCAGACCACAGGCGAGCGAGCGGTCATCGAATGACTCGGCCATCGCCTCCAGACGGTCCATGTCCACGCCCGCCTCCGCCAACGCCGGCGCCAAATCCCACGGCTCCTCACAACCACGGTCTCCCAACCAATCGGCAAGCCCATCCTCGGTGTCGCCTAAAGAGAGCGGGTCGAGAAGAGCGGCATTGCCCGCTGCCGTTTCGCGTTGCAGGGCTACTAGCGCTTCGCGTTCTCCGGCGGAGAAGCGCTCGTCGTGCGTCAAGGAGGTGAGCTGGGCCTCGAGGATCGCCTCGGCCAGCTCTTCGGAGGCCCGCCTCGCTGCGGCTGCGGGGTTGTTGAGCTCGTGGGCGAGGCCGGCCGAGAGCTTGCCCAGGGCGGCGAGCTTCTCCCGCTGGCGGTAGGCCCGCTGCGTGTAGCGCATGCGCCTGGCCAGGCCCGAGATGAAGATGTCGGCCACGTCAGGAACCTCGACGGGCATGCGCCTGAAGGTCTCCGAGTCGATCTCCAGAATGCGGCTCGGCGCACGTGCCCGTCCCCTGTGGATCGAGGTCCTCCCCGTCAGCACCGCGAGCCCGCCGGTGAACTCCCCGGGCCCGTGGGCCCCAATCGGGATCTCCTCAGCGCCGTCGAGGCGCGAGATCTCGACCTCCCCCTCGAGCACGACGTAGAAGCTGTCCACGACGGATCTCTCGTCGAAGAGGAGGTCTCCGGTCTGCAGCCTCGACTCCCTGCCGTAAGGCATAAGCGCCTCGACCTGCTCGGGTGTGAGCCGCTGCTCCTCCCGAACATCACGCATCATGAGTCCGCCCCCATCGATAGGTCTCTGTCAACGGTCGCCTGCGCGTCATGCGGTTCATCTACCGGCAGCCGCACCTGAAAGCGGGTGTCGCCGGGTTCGGAGAGGACCCTGATATCGCCCTTGTGGTCCTCGACGACCACGCGGTAGGAGATATCCAGGCCGAGCCCCGTGCCCTCGCCAACATCCTTCGTGGTGTAGAAACGCTCGAAGATCCGTTCCCTTACGTTGTCTGGGATGCCCGGGCCGTCGTCGGAGACCTCGACCAGAACCCTTCCGTTCTCGCTGGCAGTCCTGACCTTGATGCGTCCGTGGCCGTCTACGGCGTCGATGGCGTTGTCGAGCAGGTTCGTCCACACCTGGTTCAGTTCGCTTGCGTGGCCGCAGACGTGGGGGAGGTTCTTCTCATAGTCGCGGACGACCTCGACGTCGCCCTTCTTCAGCTTGTGTCCGAGCATGATCAGGGTGCTGTTCAACCCGGCGTGCACGTCGACCTTTCTGGAGGCCGTCTTGTCCATGTGCGTATACGTCTTGATCGCCCCGACCAGCTCGGAGATGCGTGCAGACCCACCCTCGATCTCCCGCAGCAATTCGTCGCCGGCCATCGTCGCCCGCAGCCAGCCGAGAACGCCGCCGAGCGCTTCTTCCGGCACCCTTTCTGCGAGCCCTTCGAGCCAGGCCGTGTCCAGCCCGGCGCCGGCGAGGGTGGGGGAGATCTCCCACCCCTCCTCGACGCCGTGGTCCTCCATCCACATGGCAAGCTCGTCCTCCAGGTCACTCACTTCCAGTGAGTCGAGCGAGGTCGCGGTCGTCCGCGCTAGCTCTTCCGGAAGCCCGGCGACAAAGGAGCGCTGTTCCTCAGTGAGGGGCAGACTTCCCAATTCCGCGGCCTTCTCCGACGCTTCCTGAAAGGCCTCGCGTGCCTCGGCGGCGCTGCGGCCTATGGCTGCGGCGGGGTTGTTCAGTTCGTGGGCTAGGCCCGCGGCCATCGTTCCGAGCGAGATCAGCTTGCCGTGTTGCTGCGAGACGGAATCGTGGAGTTCGGCGCGTTCGACGGAGGTCGCGAGGATGTCGCGGAGAACCTCGGGGCAGATCCTTAGCATCTCCCAGAAGGATGGCACATCGAGCCTGAGCAGGCCGACATCGGTAATGGCGTGTCCGGTCGTGGGATAAGGGGCGTCGAGCACCATGAGGAGTTCGCCGAAGATCGTACCCTCCCCGAGCGTGACGACGAAGACATCCTCCTGGCCGACCCTGCGGGTCCACTCGGTCTCGCCCTCCATGACCACGTAGAAGCCATCAGGCGGGTCTCCCTGGCGTGCGATCAGGGCGCCTTCATCCAGCCTGACCTCCTCTGCGTGGTCGTGGATCCAGGCCAGCTTCTCGTCGGGCAGTCTTTTGAAGAGCGGGACCGAGCGCAGGCAATCGAGGACCCGCTCCTCTGCTGCCTCACGCACCTCAGACCTCCCTCAAGTACTGGTGGACGAACTGGATGGCGATGGAGCCCTCGCCGACGGCTGAGGCGCAGCGCTTGACAGAGCCGTGGCGCACGTCTCCAGCGACGAAGATGCCTGGCACGCTCGTCTCCAGCAGGAACGGATCTCTATCCGGTCGCCAGCCCTTGGGACGCTTCCCTTCTTGCATAAGGTCCGGCCCAGAGAGGATAAAGCCTCGCTCGTCGCGCTCTACGACGCCGTCGAGCCACTCCGTCTTAGGCGCCGCCCCGATAAAGACGAACAACGAATGGGCCGCCGTGGTCTCGGTCTCACCCGTCGCTGTGTTCTTCGCGGTTATCCGCTCCAGGTGATCCTCACCCTCGACGGAGACCACGTTGGTGTCGAGGAGCACCTCGATATTGTCTCTGGCTTCGATCTGGTGCACCAGGTAATCGGACATGCTCTTCCTCAGGTCGCCGCCCCTGTAGAGGATAAAGACCCTGCGCGCCTGGTTGGAGAAGAACATCGCGGCCTGGCCGGCCGAGTTCGCCCCCCCGACGATGAATATGTCCTCGCCCTTGCACGAAAGAGCTTCCGTCTGGGCGGCGCCGTAGTAGATGCCGCGCCCCGTGAGACGATCGACACCTGGCACATCCAATTTGCGGTAGGAGACCCCGGTCGTGATGATCAGGGCGAAGCAAGAGATCTCCGTCCCGTCGGCGAGGGTCACGATGCGGTAAGGGTCCTCAGCGCGCACCGCGCTCACCTCCTGGGGCGTCAGAATCTCCACCTCAAAGCGCTTCGCCTGGTCCACC
>DATDKO010000419.1:0-6487 GCA_036519935.1 Rubrobacter sp.
AGAGTTTGCAAGGTTTTCGACTGTCCTCACCACGAACATCTCACTGTTGCACAGAAGGTCGCCTGATCGTGCACTAGCCCTATTTTCTGGCTTGTATAAGCCATTCCTGTGACCGGTGCATGTCGGGTCGCCTTCTCTTGCCCGCCGATCACCATAGCGGGTGGGACGAGCTGGCCTGCAAGCGACCGGCAGGGTTCTGCCCGCGACCGGCTCTCCTCCGGTTGCCCTTTTCGGCTTGTCGAAGCGGTTCTTGGGCTCTTCGTTAGCCTCGACCGGCACGACCGGCGACTTACGCCACCGAAAGGCGAGTTACCGCGCAAGTGTCATCGCCAGACCTTCATAGTTGTGGTTCGTCCCTCCTCGGGATCGCCCTAGCCCCGCATCAACTTCGAGGAAATGCTTTAGGGTCGATCTGGGATGAGTAACATTAGGGGAGTGCACCTAGCCAGCGACTACATCCATCCCTACAAGGACGCCGGAGGACGTCCCGCGCACTGCCGTGTACAGATCTACCTCCCCGACGATATGTGCGACGCTCCAGTGGTGATCTGTTCGGAACTCCCTAATAACCCCGGAGGATCCATTACTAACTCTGCAGAGGTGATAGCCGCGGGGGTGATCCGGGCCAATGAACTGCCTACCCATCTGGTGTGGATCGAGCATTGGCCCAAGGAGAGCACCGACGGTGGGGAGGAGGTGTTCGAGTTAGTCGTCTTCTCTAGCTACGAGGTTACGGAGAGAGCACCCTACCTAAGGGAGACGAGGGAATGGGTAGGCGAGGCTACATGGAAGCCGCTAGACCGCGCTAGCGTGGAGGTGTTGGCAAGGGATAAAGTCTAGGATCCTACATAATTCCGTACCTGGCAAAGGCTTCGGTGGCGCTCATCCCTTCACGCAGCGCCCATTCGAGAACGCTCTCTTCGCGGGCCTTCTCCAGCGCCTTACGAACCACTTCTTCCTCTGCCACCCGCGGGATGATACACACACCGTCTAGATCTCCGAAAAGTAGGTCGCCTGGCTCAAGGCGAACCCCACCGATCTCCAGCGGGACACGGAAATCGATCACCTTTCCCCGAGGGCCTTGATCTTGCGCGTACCCGCCGTAGGAAAATGTTGGAAAGCCCAGCTGCAAAATGCCTTGGGTATCTCGCGAGTACCCGTCTACAACAGCGCCAGCCGCACCGAGGGTGATTGCCCGTGTGCTCATGAGCTCACCCCAAAGAGCGTATTCTGGCGATGCTCCCGTGCAGACGTACACCTCATCTGGCCGCAGATCGTCGAGCGCCTGGAGCATCAAGCCAAAAGGCCGAGACATTACACTGTTAGATGCAGCGTCGTGCGCCTCCGTAAAGACGTCAGCTTCCAATACAGGCATTGACCGACCTACGATAATCATGTCGTTGCGAAGCGGCTTGATCTGTGGCGGCAGAAACTGGTGACGAAACCCTATCGAGTCCATGACGTCTCCAACCACCGCCGTGTAGAGTTCCCGGCGGATCAGTTCGAAAAACGCTTCAGAGGAATGCTCGTGGTTCATCTGTCACCTGCGCTAGACAATTTTGCCGTGGCTGCCGCCCCTGGTGCACCTTATCGTTTCAGATAGATCTTACAGTAGCTATGACTACCGAGAGCATGCGGTCTGCCAATCTCCACGCCGCTCCATAGTTTCTCAAACGGTTTGACACCACTCTGACACCACCGGGAACGCAATACGGTGCAACGCAGGGCAAGGCACAGAGAGGAAGCCGGCTTATCTACGGCTTAGGACCTCGCTGTTGACCATGAGCCTCCTCGGGGCGGTTGGTAGGAATCAATCGCGTTCTGCGCTATAAGTTCTCCCATCACCTTTCTCCGGTCGCCCGCAGGGCCGCCAGCAGTGCCTCAAACTCCTCGCGGCACTCACCGCAAATCTCCATATGTTCCTGGACGAGCGGCATGGCCTGGGCGGCGTTCAGGCCGCTGAGTTTCATCTCCACGAAGCGGTCTAGCTGCTCGAAGCACTCGTCGCAGCCGATCTCTACCTCGCGAGTGTCAGCTATCTCACCTATTAGGGCCTTGAAGATATCTCGGTCGAACATGGCCTCTCCTCAACTAGATGCGCCAAGCCAAGCTGATCCTACTTACCCTTCACCAAACGCGCCCAACACGTCTTGCGGCGAGAGCATCTCGGCCGACATCCTCCGCCTCAGCCTCTTGCGGGCGTCGTGAAGGAGCTTGTAGAGCGCGTTGCGGTTGGTGTTCATACGATCGGCCACCGCTTCTAGGGGCATGCCACCCAGCGCGGCTAGTAAGGCCGTACGTTGCCTGTCCGTCAATTCTTCATCGATGAAGCGCCGGAACTTCTCCATGATCATAGTCTGAGTCGCCGCCAGTTCAGGGTCGAGTTGCGGATCGACTGCGGTGCTTCCCTCAGGCTGAGATATCACCTCATCCAAAGAGACGTCGCGCCACCTGCTACGCCGCATCTCGGCGAAGGCCGTGCGCACACAGATCTTCTGTGCCCAGGTAGTAAAGCGGCACTCACCCCGGAAGGAATCCAGGTTATCAAGGATCTTGATCAGCGCCTCCTGCACGAAGTCTTCGACTGACGACTCCACCCTGCTCGCTTGCCCACCCAGGGCGGCCTTCAAGCCGCGCATGAGCACGACGCGCAGGTCCGCGAGGGCCTCGTCCCTGGTGGGGCCTCGCAAAGCGACGAGCCACTGATCATTGCTGGACTCCTTTACAGTCACGCCGATTCCATTGTATAGGCGGCGGAGAATAGCCGCGAACCGGCTAGCGAGTCAAAGGGAGGATACGCGTAAGGAAATGCACCCAAGTCGCATCTACGTAAGTAAGCGCATCAGGTTAAGGAGAGAAGGAGGAGTAAGCGATGCAGAGCGTTCCTCACGAAAGGGGGAGTTCCATGCAGCAAGAACCGACTAACGACACGGCCTCCGCCGGCGCCGTCTATGTGCAGACTAACGCAGCGCCCAACGAGGTGATCGCATTTCGCAGGGCGGATGATGGCTCGCTCGATCGCATCGGCAGCGTGGCGACGGGCGGCGAAGGCGACGGTACGCCCCACCTCCAGTCACAGGGTTCCGTCACCTTGACGGGCGATGGCCAGTACCTGTTGGTGTCGAACGCCACCAGCGACGACCTGAGCGTCTTCTCGGTGGCCGCCGACGGCTCGATCGAGCTGCGCGAGCGCGTGCACACGGGCTCAACTCCCAGGAGCGTCGCCGAGAGCGACGGGCTGGTGGTAGTGCTCAACACCGGGGAGCCGGGCCTGGCGTCGTTCCGGGTGCACGATGAGGGCATCGAACGGGTGGAGGGCGGCGATCAGGCGCTCCATACGAGCGACGCCGACCCTGCACAGGTCGCGTTCAGCCCCGACGGGTCGATGGTCGTGATTACCCAGCGCGGCACCGACTCCGTCGTGGCATACGAGGTAACACCCGACGGCACCTTCGGGGTATCCAGCGAGATTGCCTCAGAGGGCCCGACCCCCTACGGCTTCGCGTTCACCTCGGGCGGCACACTCGTCGTGACCGAGGCCTTTGGCGCCGAGAAAGGTGCTGCGGCAGCATCGTCGTACGCCATCGAGGACGGGTCGCTCGAGGTGCGCACCTCCTCGGTGGGCAATGGCCGCAGCGAGATCTGCTGGGCGGTCATCACCCCCGACGACCGGTTCGCCTTCACGACGAACTTCGCCGACGGCGCCGTGTCGCGCTACGCTATCGCGGCCGACGGTTCTTTGTCGCTGGAGGATGCCACGGCTGGCATCTCGGTCGACGGTATGCCAGGGCTGCGCGACGAGGACATCACTAGCGACGGGCGGTTCCTTTATGCTATCGACGCCGACGGCGGCCGCATCTACGGCTGGTCGGTCGACGCCGAGGGCTCGCTCGAGCCGGTAGGGTCTTGGGACGAGTTGCCGGCGACAGTGGCGGGGCTCGCGGCGAGATGACGCTGGAGTGAGATGCGACTCGATCCGCTCTACAGGGTCACCTTCACGACGCCCGAAGCCTGGAGCGTTGAAGTCGACGCAGACGCAGGCATCGAAGGACGCGGTTTCCTGCTGGCCGAGGGGCGCTCCGCCGGGCGCCTCTCGGCCCGCTACCGCGCGGCCAACTTCCCTAGGAAGCGGTCCGATGGTGCGCTCGTGCCCGAGTTCCGAGGGGTGCTCGAGACCGACGACGGTGGTGCGATCCTGTTCGAGTGGCAGGGGCTGGCAGTGCTTGGCGACTCTGGCATGCGACAACTGCTCGGCAGCCTCGTGCATACGACCGACGACCCGCGCTACCGTTGGTTGAACGACCGCGTCTGCGCGGTTGAAGGCGAGGTCCGCCCTCGTACCGACGGATCTGGATTCGACGTTGTGTTGGAGGTCTCGGAGATGGTGTGGGAAGGGCTGGCATGAGCGAGGAGCATTTACCTTGCCTATCTGCGTATCGAGCGAGCCGACCGCTTGCTAGTCGCGGACCTGGTTTGCATCGTTGCCCTTCTGGCCGGCGTTCACTGAAGAACCTGGAAGCGTCATCGTAGAGACGTGCAGCGCGAACGAGCGGTGCGCTAGAGTACAAGCGAAAGAGCCAGGAGGTATACGACATGAGCGAAGGGTTCTTTTCCCGGGGCTTTCGGGGTCGCCGCAGGCAGCAGGCACAGGAGACCCATCTCCCACCCGGACAGTACCTGGTCGATGGATTTCCGGTGCTCTCTGCCGGCCCCACGCCCCGCACTCCGCTCGAGGAATGGGACTTCTCCATCGTCGGGGAGGTCGACGAGCCAAAGACATGGGCGTGGGAGGAGTTCAGAGAGCTGCCCTCAGAGGAGATCACCACCGACATCCACTGTGTCACCAAGTGGTCGAAGCTGGGCACCCGTTGGGAAGGCGTCTCGGTGGACACACTTCTTGAAGAGGTCGAGACCGCTGCCGAGTACATCGTCGCCTTCTGCGACGGCGGCTACACCACGAACCTACCGCTGGATGATGTCACAGGCGGTAAGGCCTGGATCACTTACTCCTACGGCGGCGAGCCGCTCGAGCCCGAGCACGGCGGTCCTGCCCGCCTGCTCGTGCCGCACCTCTACTTCTGGAAGAGCGCCAAGTGGGTGCGAGGATTGAGGTTGGTCACCGAAGACGAACCCGGCTTCTGGGAGTCCTTGGGCTACCACAACTACGGCGACCCCTGGCGCGAGCAGCGCTACTGGGGGGACTGAGGTGGCCGAGATTCGGGCCCGTGGCAGGCTGCTCTGGCGCATCGGCGAGGTAGTTGAGACCCGACCCGAGACACCCCGCACCCGGAGCCTTTTTCTGGAGGTGCCCGGCTGGGAAGGTCACAAAGCCGGTCAGCACGTCGACGTCAGGCTCACCGCCGAGGACGGCTACCAGGCCCAGAGGAGCTACTCCATAGCCTCAGCACCCGAGGATCGGCGGCTCACGCTCGTGGTCGAGCGCCTCGAAGACGGCGAGGTCTCGCCGTACCTGACCGACGTGCTGCGGGCCGGGGACGGGCTGGAGCTGCGCGGACCGATAGGCGGCTGGTTCACCTGGGAGGCAAGGGAAGGAGGACCCCTCCTCCTCGTGGCCGGGGGGTCCGGCATCGCGCCGCTCATGGCCATGATCCGCCACCGTGCAGCTGCACGGAGCGACGCACCGACCCGCCTCCTCTACTCCTCGCGCTCGCGTGAAGACGCGATCTACGCCGAGGAGCTAGATCACTTGTCGGCGGAGGATAGAGTACTGGAGGTGACGCACACGCTCACACGCTCCCAACCCCCAGGCTGGACGGGCTACAGCCGCCGCATAGACAGGGAGATGCTCGAGGAGGTCGGCTGGCCCTCCGAGGAGCGTCCGCTCCGTCTTCGTTTGCGGCCCGACACCGCTGGTAGAGACGGTGGCGACGGTGCTCGTAGAACTCGGACATGACCCCGCACGCGTAAAGACCGAACGCTTCGGACCGACGGGAGGTTGAAGATGGACGAACTCAGGCTAGACGGGAACGCAGTAGGTGGGCTTCTAGGGGAGATCTTCCCGTTCGAGATGACCACTGCGCAGGTAACCTGCGCTAACTGCGGGTCGCTCTGGCGGGTGGGGCAGGCGATGGTCTATGGACACGACATGGGTACGATCGTGCGCTGTGCTTCGTGCGACAACGCTCTCATCCGTATCGGTCGAGGGCCGGGACGATACCTGCTAGACATGAGGGGTGTCAGGTACCTACAGGTCGAGGAAGCCTGACTGGTGTTCCATTGGCGAGCCCGAGACTTAGATGTCCCGGTTGTGGTCTCCTACTCAGCTCTGGCCGATCTGCCGGAACCAGGGTGGACGACGTTCCTTATGGACGAGGCGTTCTGGTCGAGGTGCTGCTGCGCGCGGGCGTGGATGGTACAGACACGGAGATCAACCACGCTGAGCACGGTGACCCTCCTGAGGGCTACGACATCCTGGTAACTGGCCGCGAGTCCTTCGGGCGCGTGCTGGAGATCGGCGAAAGCGTGC
>DATDKO010000420.1:0-11348 GCA_036519935.1 Rubrobacter sp.
ACCTCCTCCGGCGTGACCTCGTCGTTGCGCCGCACGAGGACCTCGGCCCCGAGCTCCCCAAGGTACTGGACCAGGTTGTACGTAAAGGAGTCGTAGTTGTCTATAACGAGGACCCGCATAAGTGGAGCGATTTTAGCGGATAAGCCGCCAGTGAACAGGGAGGAGACGCCTTGACTTTGCTCCTGACCGAGAACGAAGTCGAAGACCTTCTCGACATGCCATCGACGCTGGATGCCGTGGAGTCGGTCCTGCGCCAGCACGCAGAAGGACGCGCCACCAACCGCGCCCGACGGCGCGTCGCCCTCCCGACGGGCGGGCTCAACTACATGGCCGCCGGGGCGCCCGAGATCGGGGCCCTCGGTCTCAAGGCCTACACCGTGGCGCGCACCGGCGCCCGCTTCTACACCATGCTCTTCGACCCCGAGGGCGGGGAGCTGCTCTCCATCATGCAGTCAGACAGGCTAGGACAGGTGCGCACAGGCGCGGCAAGCGGGGTGGCGACCAAGCACCTCGCCCGAGAGGACGCGAACACTCTGGGCATCTATGGGGCCGGCTGGCAGGCCGAGAGCCAGCTAGAGGCCATAGCGGCCGTCAGGGACCTCGACCGGGTCATCGTCTACAGCCGCAGCGAGGAGTCGCGCAAGGAGTTTGCGGAGAAGATGGGCGGGCGGCTCTGGATGGAGATAGAGACGACCCACGCAGCCGAGGAGCCTGCGGCCCAGGACATCGTCGTTACCGTGACTTCATCGAGGGAGCCTGTACTCCTCGGCGAGTGGCTCAGACCAGGGGCGCACGTCAACGCCGCAGGGTCGAACTTCCTGTTCAAGGCCGAGATCGACCGCGAGGTGGTAAGGCGGGCGAGCTTCGTATGCGCCGACTCGCGCGAGGAGCTTGGTCTCGAGGCAGGCGACCTGATGCAATCCCTCGAAACCGGCGCCATCCTCCCCGAGGCTGTCTACGAGCTCGGCCAGGTCATCGCTGGACAGGTGCCTGGACGCCGCGGCCCCGAGGACATAACCCTCTTTGCAAGCCAGGGCCTCGCCCTGGAGGACATGGCCGCAGCCCGCGTGGTCTACGACCGCGCCCTCGAGCGCGACGTAGGCAGGGATATTGCGTTTTAGCACGAGACCCCTGGGGGTGGTGACGGGATCTGCAAGGGCGGTTCGCGAACCGCCCTTGCGATCCAGGTCTGCGCTGGTGCGCCCGTGAGCGGCGCGTCCTCACAGCTTCGGCCGGCGCTGCGCGTGCCCCGGTTCGCGGTGCTCGGGGTGTTCTTCGCCAACGGCGTCGTGATCGGTACCTGGGTCGTCAGGATACCCGCCGTGCAGCAGCGACTCGGCCTCGGCGAGGGCCTCCTTGGCGTCGCCTTGCTCGGGGCTGCGGTTGGGGCACTGGCCGCCATGCCACTTGTCGGGGCCCTGGTCTCCCGCTTCGGGAGCCGGCGCGTCGTTGGTACGACGGCGCTTTTGCTCTCCCTCTCGCTCGTCACGCCGGCGCTGGCACCGAACCTGTTCTTGCTCGTGGCCGCCCTCATGCTGCTCGGGGCGGCGAACGGTGGCCTGGACGTCTCGATGAACGCTCAGGCCGTCGTGGTCGAGAGAGGGTACGGGCGTCCGATCATGTCCTCCTTCCATGCGGCCTGGAGCTTCGGGGGCCTCGCCGGAGCGGCTCTGGGCGGGCTCCTGGCTTCCCTCGGGGTAGGCCCCCTGCCCCATTTCTCTGCCGTGGCCATCCTCTCTGCGATAGCGTTCGTCGGTGCCTACAGGACGCTCTTGCCTTCGCACGCCGATGCCTCCGAGGATGGGGTGCCGGCGTTCGCCCGTCCGACGCGGGCTCTCTTTGGGCTTGGGATCATCTCTTTCTGTGTCCTCCTCGGGGAGGGCGCGATGGGAGACTGGAGCGCCGTCTACCTGGACAACACCCTCGGGACAGGCCCAGGCTTCGCGGCCGCGGGATACGCGGCATTCTCCGTCTCGATGGCCTTCGGACGCCTCTTTGGCGACGGGTTCACAGAGCGCCTGGGCCCGGCCACACTCGTCCGCTCGTGCGGGGTCCTCGCCGCCGTAGGTCTAGGCACCGCGCTGGCCGTAGGGCAACCCCTCGTCGCACTCGTCGGCTTCGCCTGCGCCGGCGCCGGTTTCTCTATAGTCTTCCCCGCGGCCCTCAGCGCCGCGGGCCGCACCGAGGGTATGGCCACGGGGCCAGCGCTCGCCGCCGTCTCCACAACAGCGTACACAGGCTTCCTCGTCGGGCCACCGTTTATCGGGTTCCTCGCCGAACTGACAGGCCTCGGCCAGGCCCTCTACCTCGTCGTAGCCCTCAGCGTCGCCATCGTAGTCTTCGCCGGAGCCGTCAAGACAGGGGGAGGCAAAGCAAAGTAGTCCTGTACAATGCCAGCCTCAAACAAAGAGCTGACAAGCAGAGGCGTCAGCCGGAGCTGACTAGCTAGCGACGACCGCAGGGAGGAACATTGTCCGAAACCTTCGAGAAGCAGCCCGAGACAGGTGGCATCTACGAGCCGCTCGGCGCAGCGGAGTTGCTCGACCATGACGACAGGAGCCTGCGGGTGAGGGCCGGGGCCACGACCGTCGAAGTGGCAGCCCTGGCCCCCGACCTGTTCCGGGTCGGGATGTTCCCCGCTGGGGGTCCGCCGAGGTACGACTCGGAGGCCATTGCCAAGGAGGACTGGGGTGCTGTCGAGGTCTCCATGCAGGAGTCCGACGAGGAACTCACGCTCTCGACCACCGCGGCGACTGCCAGCGTTTCGTTGAACCCTCTGCGTATCGGGTTCGCCGACCCTTCCGGCAGGCAGTTCGCTGTCGACGACGAAGAGCTCGGGATGGGCGCCGTCGAGAGCCCTGGGGCCGACGTATTCTCGGAACCCTTGGGTAGTCCGGTGCGGCTCTACAAGAGGCGAGAGGCAGGAGAACGGTACTTTGGGTGCGGCGAGCGGACGAGCGGGTTGGAGAAGACAGGCTCTCACCAGATCTTCTACAACGTCGACCCGCCTCTGGGGCACACCGCCTCCTTCAACAACCTCTACAGCTCTATCCCGTTCACCTTCTCGATTACGAACGGCAATGCCCACGGCCTCTTCTTCGACAACACCCACAGGGTCGAGTTCGACCTTGCGCTGGAGGATGAGAACCGAGCCTACTACGGGGCTGAGGGTGGGGCCATCGTGTACTACGTCTTCTGTGGGCCGACCCCAAGGGAGGTCGTCGATCGCTACACCGAACTCACGGGCCGCACCCCGATGCCGCCGCTGTGGACTTTGGGGAACCAGCAGTGCCGATACTCCTACATGAACGAAGGAGAGGTGCGCGAGGTCGCGCGTGGTTTTCGGGAGCGGGATATCCCGTGCGATGTGATCTACCTCGACATCCACTACATGGACGGCTACAGGGTCTTCACCTGGAATGAGGACCGCTTCCCAGACCCGCGGCGCCTGATCTCCGACCTGAGGGAGCAGGGCTTCCGCGTGGTCACCATCGTCGATCCCGGCGTGAAGGTAGACGAGACCTATTCCGTATACACCGAGGGACGGGAGAGGGATCTTTACTGCAAGACGCGCGAGGGCGAGGAGTACCATAACGTGGTCTGGCCCGGCGTGTGCGCCTTCCCCGACTTCACCAACCCCGAGACACGCGAGTGGTGGGGGGAGAACCAGAGGGTTCTCACCGATGCCGGGGTGGCCGGAATCTGGTGCGATATGAATGAACCTGCGCTCTTCATCCCCCACGTGTCTACTCTTCCGGACGACGTGGTCCATCCCGGCGGACGGGCCGGCGAGGCCAGGTGGCACGCCCAGATCCATAACACCTACGGCTCCCTGATGGCCCGCGCGGCCAGAGAGGGCCTCCTGGCTTTGCGGCCAGAGGAGCGGCCGTTCGTGATCACCCGCGCTGGCTACGCCGGTTTGCAGCGCCACGCCATGCACTGGACCGGAGACAACTCCAGCTGGTGGGAGCATCTTTGGATGAGCATGCCACAACTCCAGAACCTCGCCCTCTCCGGCGTCGCGTGGGCCGGCGTCGACGTCGGAGGCTTCGGTGGCGACACTAACGGAGAGCTCCTGGCCCGCTGGACGGAGTTCGGCGTCTTCCAGCCTTACTGCCGCAACCACACCACGATAGGGACCCGCCGACAGGAACCCTGGGCCTTCGGCGAGCCCTACGAGTCGGTGTGCAGGGAGATGATCAAACTTCGCCAGCGGCTCCTGCCCTACCTCTACTCGCTCTTCGACGAGTGCCACAGGAAAGGCTCGCCGATCCTACGCCCCCTTCTGTTCGAGTACCCTGAGGACGAGACGACCTACACGGCCGACGACGAGTTCCTGCTCGGCGACGCCCTGCTCGTTGCCCCCATAACCCGCCCCGGTATCGAGCACCGCCACGTCTACCTGCCCGAGGGCACCTGGTTCCATTACTACAGCAGCGAGAGGTTCGAAGGGCCGGTCCACATCCTGGCGCACGCACCCCTGGGCGAGCCCGCCCTCTATGTAAAGGGAAATTCTCCCCTTCCGATGGCCCCCGACGCGGCCTACACGGGCGAGAGGCCGGATGACCCGCTGACGCTGCTGGTCTACCCGGCCAAGGGCAAGGGAGAATCCACACTCTACGAGGATGCTGGGAATGGCTTCGGTTACGAAGAAGGTGAGTACGCCAGGCGCAGAATCTCCTGCGAGTCCTCGGACGGCAGGATTACCATCCGCCTCGGTGAACGCCAGGGCTCCTTCGTCCCCGAGCGTAGGGAGGTACGTCTGGTGCTACGCGGCATTCCAGCGGCGCAGGGTGTAACCGTCAACGATGAGGAGCACGCGCCGGACCGCGTAGAGGGTGGCGCACTCAACGTAGCGCTCGGCGAAGAGGCCGCTCCGACGACGGTGGAGGTGATCCTCTAGCTGCCGGGCGCCAGGAGGATGCGAACGATGCTAGGCCGCATGCTGGTCCTCCTCATCACCCTGTCGGTGGGGTACTTCGGCGTGGGATTGGTTGTGGTTCTGTGGATGACCTCCCCGAGCCGCAGATCCCCGGAGGCGACGCCTGCGTCCGTCGGTCTCGGATACAGGGAGGTCGGGCTCCTGAGCACCGATGGAGTCCGTCTGAGCGCCTGGTGGGTGCCTGTGGAGGGTTCGTCCCTGGCAGCGGTGCTCGTCCCTGGCTGGGGCGGATACAAGTTCGACGAGCACCTGCTGCAGACCCTTCCCGTCTACCATGACGCCGGCTACGGTGTGCTCCTGCTGGATCTACGGGCACAGGGCGAATCGGACGGTACGCGCCGTACCCTCGGCTACAGGGAAGTTCGCGACGTACGCGGTGCGCTCGCCTGGTTGCAGCAGCAAGGTTACAGGCCGGACCAGATCGTGCTTCACGGCTGGTCCATGGGAGGAGCGACAGCCCTGCGCGCAGCTCCTGGGACTGGTGTTGCCGCAGTCATCGAGGAAGCCGGATACGCGGATCTCCCAATCCTTCTGAAGGGCGAGATTCCTGACTTCGTACGCCTCGGGAGGCCCCTTCGGCCGGCGATCCTGCTCGCAGGGAGGCTCTTCCCCGATTTCGACCCCTGGGACGTGGTACCGAAGGAGGATGCCGCGAAGCTCTCGGAAGAGGGTATACCGCTCTTCGTCATCCACTCGACAGAAGACGGCATAGTCCCTTACGAACAAGCCAGGATCTTCGCTGCGGCCTACCCCGATGCGCGCGTCTGGAAGCTGGAGGGTTACGCGCATGTCGAAGCGTATCAGCATCCCGAGTATGCGCAGAGGTTGCGGGCGTTCTTGGACGCATGCCGGTGAGGGTAAGCGGGTCGTGAACCGCCCTTACACCGATCGTCACCAGATGAGGGCTTCCAGTTGCGGGTCGGTGAAGTCCTCTGCCGTCATGAAGGCCCCTGCCCCGAGGAGCTTCGCAGGCTCCTGGCTCGAGGCGATGCCTACGGTCGGGATGCCCGCGGCCACAGAGGAGGATATGCCCGAGATCGAGTCCTCGAAGGCCAGGGCTTCTTCGGCAGGGACGCCGGTCTTCTCCAGGGCGGCTATGTAGGGAGCTGGATCCGGCTTCACAGCCTCAACCTCGTCGGCCAGCACGACGGTGTCGAAGAAGCCCCGTAGCTTCAGGGCGCGCAGTATCGCCTCGACGTTCTCCTCAGGGGCGTTGGTGACGAGGGCGATCCGCATCTCTCGCTCCCTACCCTGCATTACGAAGTCCTCTAGACCTGGCAGGGGTTCCAGCTCGGAGGCGCGTTTGCGGAAACTCGCCTCTTTGGCGTCACCGATCGACCTCCCTTGTTCGTCGGTGAGGCCGGGGAGCAGTTCGCGCACGATCTCGGCCGTGCTCCGGCCGCTGATCCTTTCGCGATAGAACTCCTCGTCTACTTCGACGCCGTATGGTTCGAGCGCATCCACCCACGTTGGCAGGTGCAGGGAGTCGGTCTCCGCGAGCGTGCCATCGAGGTCGAAGAGCAGGGCCCGGTACAAACCGCTAACCGGCGTAGAGGACCATGTTGAGAGCGCGGGTAACGATAAGCAGGGCGCCGATGTAAAGGAGTATGAAGAGATGGCCGCGTTCTTTGCCCTTGCGCAAGGGACTGGTCTTGTACTCGGCCATCCCGAGAAGCACCCCGATGGCGCAGAGACCCCACACCCAGTAGAACGCGAAGTAGCGCGCGAAGTTGCCGGGGTCAGGGTAGAGCGAAGCCCCCGCGAAGGTTAGCGTCACGAAAGCAGCCAGAGAGAGCGACAGGACGAACAGGACCCTGTTCGCTGGTCCCCTGCGCTTCCACGCTAGCCAGTCGGTCAAGATGGTATGGATACTGCTCACATCAGTCATGTTAGCAGCCAGAACGTGGGGCGCCGTGAAAGCTTGCGGCTCACGCGCTGTACTCGGGCATTAGAATAACCGTCGTGCGCCGACTCCTTGCCCTCAGCTGCGCGATAGTGTTGGTGGATACCATCTTCTACGCCGCGCTTACGCCGCTCGTCCCACTCTTCGAAGAGGAGTTCGGCCTCTCCAAGTCCACGGTCGGCATCTTGAGCGGGGCCTACGGGGCAGGCGTCCTTGTAGGCAGCGTGCCCGGTGGATACCTTGCTTCGCGGTCAGGAGTGAGGATTACGGCCATTGTCGGATTGATCCTTATGTCCGTAACTAGCGTGATGTTCGCGCTAGTGGACACGACGTGGCTACTTGTTGCGGTGCGGTTCGCAGGCGGGTTCGGCAGCGCGCTCTCATGGGTCGCGGCGTTCACGTGGCTCGTTGACCGGGCGCCGGAAGGGCGGCGGGCCGAGATGATCGGGGTGATGATCAGCGCGGCCGTGGTCGGGGCGCTCCTCGGGCCCGTACTCGGGAGCGTCGCCGCAACCGTCGGCCTCTTGCCGGCTTTCGCTTCCGTGGCTATCGTGGGCGGGGTCATCGCCGTCTGGGCTGCCCTGGAGCAGCCAGCGGTTTCCTCTGGCGATATCTCACTGTTGCCGGCGCTCAGAACGGTACGTGAGCCCTTGCTGCTTACCAGCCTCTGGTTCATAGGGCTCTCCCCCCTGCTCTTCAGCGTGCTGGCCGTCCTTGTACCGCTGGATCTGAACCGGCTCGGATGGGGTGCTGCGGCTGTGGGGACGGTCTTCCTGGTGAGCGCCATCTTCGAGGCCTTCGTCCATCCTCTGCTCGGCCGCTGGTCCGACCGCTCGGGCTACCGCCCGCCCGTCTTCGCGGGGTTGCTCACCTCCATCGGCATCCTGCTCCTCCTGACGTGGGTTGGGAACCCGTGGGTGATCGGGCTTCTCGTCGTGCTCGCGGCCGGGGCCTTCAACGCGACGCTCGTCCCCGGGACGGCACTCTTCTCCCGCGGCACCGAGAAGGCCGGGATGGAGAGGGCCGTGGCCTTCGCGATCACGAACTTCGCCTGGGCCTCCGGTTACGCTGTCGGGGCCCCTGTTGGAGGCTTCCTTGCGGACCTCCGAGGGGATGCCCTCTCCTACCTCACGCTTACGGCGGTCTGCCTGTTGACGATCGTCATGCTCCGCCGTACGGCCTGAAGTGCTGTCACTTCAGCATTTCAGCCAATTGTTTTCTCTATTGTCCGATCGCCCTTAGCCGAGTGCGGGATTCGCAGAGGCAATGTGCCTCTGCGAATCGCTTTAGTATTTCGCGATGACCCACACGGCATGGACTATGCCAGGGATGTAGCCGAGGATCGTCAGTAGGATGTTGATCCAGAACTGCTTGCCTATGCCAACCTGCAAAAACACCCCAAGGGGCGGGAGAAGTATCGCGATAATGATTCGTAGCAGATCCATCGGATGCCTCTTTCTGTTGCTTGATCTCTGTACCTTATACGTTCCCCGATCCTGGTAGTTGCAAGCACGAGGGAACCCGAGATGGGTCGGACCTCGGCAGCCGATATATTTTGGCTTGCGCACGAAACACCCACATATTGGGGCTATTTCCGAGATGCATGATACATAACGTGTTTCATGCATGAATCTGTGCAAACTGCTAGGCTGATGGCGACGCTTCGCTAGTCTTCGGGTAGTACCGGTGTAACCGGAGGAGGGAGTCCAGTCATGAGAGAGACCAATGGTGAGAAGGCCAGGGCCAGGGAAAGGAACCTGCGCTGGATGGAGGCGCTGTGGGAGGGCACGAGCACGTCCGCCAAGGAGGAGGACCAGAAGGAAGAGGTACTTGCGGTGTTTCGTGCGTTGGCGAGGGAGTCCAGGAACGAGAGAGAGGTTCGCGAGTACGTGCCCTGGCAACCGTTGTGGTAGCAGAGAGCGTTGTCCTGGTAACTGGTGCTCTCCTACCTGTCCGGCTCCACTAACGTCCTGCTCAACCGTAGGGAACCCATGATGTTTCCCACTATATGAGGTTTGCTTGTAGACAGTAGTGCTCCTCCACCGCACGGCCTGAAGAGATGCCGCTTCTCCTATACTATGCTCTCACAGAAGGACTTGACCTCGGTAGGATACCCACCGAGAAAGAGGAGAAGCCTAATGGCGCAGCCGATCGACCTCTACTACTGGCCGACTCCCAACGGCTGGAAGACGACTATCATCCTGGAAGAGATCGGACTTCCTTACAACCTTGTGCCTGTGGACATTACCTCGGGCGACCAATTCGAGGAGGAGTTCCTCAGAATCAGCCCTAACAACAAGATACCGGCGATCGTAGACCCAGAAGGTCCAGACGGAGAGCCTATGTCACTCTCCGAGTCGGGAGCTATCCTAACCTACCTCGCCGAGAAAACGGGTAAGTTCCTACCCGAATCCCCACGCGACAGGTACCTCGTGCTGCAGTGGCTGATGTTCCAGATGGGACACGTAGGGCCGATGCTCGGCCAGGCGCACCACTTCAGGGGCTACGCTCCCGAGAAGATACCCTACGCCATAGAGCGCTACACCGACGAGGCTGCGCGGCTCTACGGGGTCATGGACCGGCGGCTCTCCGAGACCGAGTATTTCGCCGGCGAGAAGTACACGATCGCGGACATGGCGATCTACCCTTGGGTCGTCTCGCACGAGAAGCAGGGCCAGGACCTCGAGGACTACCCTGACCTCAAGCGCTGGTACGAGGGCATAGAGTCGCGTCCCGCCGTTGGACGCGCGCTCGAGGTCGGCAAAGAGCTACGCCGTTCGCTGGATGAATTGGACGACGTTACCCGCCGGACGCTCTTCGGAGGGGGTCCGAAGGGGAGCTAGACCCGCTCTAGTGATCGCGCAGTGCGGTGCGATATCCGACGGCGAGCAGGGGCGCTCCCCAGATGATAGCGGAGACGGCGGCCAAGCAGAGCCCGGGGACCAGGAAAGGCACGCCGAAGCCGAACGACGAGGCTAGCAGACCGCCGGCCGCTGGTCCGACGGCGTTGCCTGCCGAAGTGGCCGTCGCCGCGACCCCGAACGCCTCGCCCTGGCGCCTGGGGTGTACGGCGCCGCGGATCGCGAGGTTGGCGACAGGGACGGCGATCCCGACGAACAGGCCCGTTATCAGGCGCAGGGTCCACAGCAGGGCGATGGAGTCGACCTCGGCCTGCGGCAGCGCAGAGATGCCTGCCAGTAGCAGGGTCCAGATGATGACCTTTCGCGTCCCGAACCTCGCCGCGAGCTTTCCTCCGATGACGGAGCCGAGCGAGGCGGCCAGTGCGCCGGTCGCGATGATCCAACCTGCAAGTGTTGCGACCCGCACGGGCTCTTCCATCAAGGTCGAGAGGAAACCTGGCAGCGCGGGCGCTGCGCTCATGATCGCGACCTGCACCACGAAGAGCGCCAAGAGGCTCGGTGCCAGTCTCCTGTGCGGGAGCGGACCTTCGGCCCGGGCGGAATCCTCGTCCTCCGACTTCTCTTCCGCAGGCCGCTCTTCCTTGACCCAGACGGAGATCAAAACGGCGGAAGCCGCCAGGAGGGCCGAGGTCACCCCGAATGAGGCCCTTATGCCGACGAGGTCGGCGAACGTTCCACCGAAGAACGGCCCGGCCGCAGCTGCCACGAAGATGACCATCTGCAGGGTCCCCAGCCTCTCCCCCGCCTTCTGTGGCGGGGCCGTCGCCGATACGAGGACCGTCGCGGCCGCGACCGTACCGGTCAGGCATCCCTGCAGCGTCTTGAGGACCAGCAACTGCCACGGGCTCGCCACGAGCCCCATCAACCCGACGACGAGAGAACCCGCAATCGTCGCCCTAAGTAACATGGGCTTGAGCCCGACACGGTCGCCCAGCCTGCCCCACAACGGCGCGGCGAGGGCCATCGTGACGGCGGTCGAGCTGTTGATCACCCCGGCCCACGCCGCCGCACTACCGGCATCCTCGACGCCGAGCGACTGGACGTAGATCGGGATGAAAGGTAGAACGAACGTGAACCCCATCGTCGCAGCGAGCTGCGAGGCGAGCAGCACGATGAAAGATAGCCTTCCGTCGACCCGCAAAGACTTCATTCGCCGACCCCTTCCGCAAGGCAGCGGACGACATGGACGGCGAGATCTCCTCCTGCAGATGTGCTTCTGTGCCTGGCCGCCATACCAGGCGGCCCTACAACCCTATGTAGCGTAACTCTCCTTCCCGGATACTCCGGGGCTCGTGAGCCGCGGCGAACGCCGCCAAACAGTCGCGACCCTGCAGGCCGCGCAAATAAGGGAGGTCACCGATGTTCCGAGACCAGCGCCCAATTCCTCCCGACTACGCTCGAAAACTCTCACGCCGGATATACGTCTCTCAAAATCTTCGCTACCGAGTGTAGCAAACACCCCGCCACAAATCCGACTTTGTAGCCATCTGAGACGCCACCAGAGTGAAAGAACTCACGCAAGGTAGAATCGTTGGACATGGACTTCGACGGTATCTGGCGCGTGGTATCTAGCCCGGATTTC
>DATDKO010000421.1:0-5531 GCA_036519935.1 Rubrobacter sp.
GACTGCCAGATCCCCTCCGGCGAGTCTATGGTGCGCCCGATGCTCTATGGCCAGAGGTATTTCGAGGAGAAGTTCGGCCATCGCTCGCGGGTGGCCTGGCTGCCCGACGCCTTCGGGTTCTCTCCGGCGCTCCCGCAACTACTCAGGGGTGCGGCGATGGAGGGCTTCTTCACCTACAAGCTCAACTGGAGCGAGACCAACGAGTTCCCTTACGACCTCTACGAGTGGGAGGGCATAGACGGGAGCACCGTGATCGCCCACGACTTCGAGAACCCTGGGCAGGACTACAACGGCAACGTTACACCCAAGGACATCTATGGCACCTGGCGCAACTTCGAGGGCAAGCGCCACCACCCCGAGAGCCTCTTCTCCTTCGGGTGGGGCGACGGCGGCGGCGGCCCGAGCGAGCAGATGCTCGAAAACTACGACCGCATGAAGAGTTTCCCAGCGATGCCGCGCCTCCGCATGGCCCACGTCGATGAGTTCTTCGAGAGCCTCCCCAGAGAAGGACTCCCAAGGTGGACCGGCGAGCTCTACCTCGAGTTGCACAGGGGTACCCTGACTACCCAGGCCAGGGTCAAGAAGCTAAACCGCGAGGCCGAGCACCGACTGCTCGAGGCGGAAGTCCTCTCCACGCTGGCCGCTCTCCACGGCGGCGATTACCAGCGCGAAGAGCTCGAAACCGCCTGGAAGACGCTCCTCCTCAACCAGTTCCACGACATACTGCCAGGGACCTCGATAGGGGAGGTCTACGAGGTAACCTACGAGGAGCTCGCGGACGTCGTCAGGATAGCGCGAAAGTTGCGCGACAGAGCCCTGAGCCCCCCGCCGGAAGCAAAGCCGGCGCTGATCGTGGCCAACGTCTCACTGAACCCGCGTCCTCTCTCCGTCCTGCTCGACCCCGAGAGTAGGCCCGTCGGCGAGGCGCGCGTCGCCGGCGCGGATGGCAGACCGCTGCCTGCCCAGGAGACAGAGAGCGGAGGGCTGCTCGTACACGCCCCAGATCTCAGCGTGCCAGGACTCGGCTGGAGTACGCTAACTAGCCAGCATGAGTCAGCGCCGGAACGAGGCGAGACGCAGGATGTCGGTGCTGAGGTCGCGGGCCGGCGCGCCGTTCTGGACAACGGTCTCTTGCGCGTGGAGGTAGGAGAGGACGGCACGCTCCACGGCGTCTACGACAGGGAGGCCGGCCGTGAGGTTCTGGATGGACGCGCCAACCAGCTCTGGGCCTACACGGACAAGCCCCGCAACTGGGAGGCGTGGGACGTGGACGAGGGGTACGAGCAGGAGGGGGAGGAGATCTCCGACGTCGAAAGCGTCGAGGTCGTGGAGAACGGGCCGCTCCGCGCCTCCGTGCGCGTGGTCCGCAGATGGCGAGGCTCGACCATCGCGCAGACCTATAGGCTCCTCTCCGGCTCGCGACGGGTGGACATCGAGTCCTACGTCGACTGGCACGAGAGGAGGGTCCTCCTCAGAACGCTCTTCCCGCTCGCCGTCCGCTCCCACGAGACCACCTGCGAGACGATGTTCGGGGCCGTGCGGCGGCCGACGCATCACAATACAACCTGGGATGCCACCCGTTTCGAGGTCTCGGCCCACCGCTTCTGTGACCTCTCCGAGCCAGGCTACGGCGTCGCGCTCCTCAACGACGGCAAGTACGGCCACAGCGCCAAGGGGAACGTAGTCGGCATCAGCCTGCTCCGCAGCCCGCTCTACCCGGACCCGTTCGCCGACGAGGGCGAGCATCGCTTTACGTACTCCCTCTTCCCCCACCCAGGCGACTGGACCACGGCTGGGATCGCAAGGGAGGCCTTCGCGCTCAACACGCCCCTTTTCCCGGTCATGGCGCAAGGGGACGCCCTGCCGCAGGAGTTCTCTCTCGTTGAGACCGAGGGCCTGGAGCTCGCTCTCGGGAGCCTCAAACTGGCTGAGGACGGTGAAGGTATGATCCTGCGCCTCTACGAACCCCACGGCGCCCGCGGTGAATGTACATTGCGCTTCGCCCGCCGCGTCGAGAGAGTGGAGCGCGTCAACCTCCTCGAAGAAGCCGAAGGGCCTGTCGAGGTACATCGAGGCGCCGTGCGCCTCAGGGTGCGGCCTTTCGAGGTGGTTACGCTGAGTGTGGAGTGGGAAAGAGAATAGGGAGAACGAGGAAAGGGGCGAGGCATGGAACACCGTCGTTTGGGACGTCTAGGAAGCGAGAATTCCGTGCTCATCTTCGGCGGGGCCGCGCTCGCGGAAGCCACTGAAGAAGACTCGGACGCGGCCATTGCGCAGGCGCTCGACGCTGGCGTAGACCACTTCGACACGGCGGCTGACTATGGAGATTCAGAGCTGCAATACGGGCGCTGGATGCCTGAGATCAGGGACCGCATCTTCCTCTCCACCAAGACCGGCCTGCGCGAGAAAGACGCGGCGAAGCGCCAGATCCAGGACTCCCTGGAACGCCTGCGCGTGGACAACGTCGACCTCCTTCAACTCCACTCTGTAGGCGACATCGCAGACCTCGACCGCGCCACGGGACCCGGCGGCTCCCTAGAGGCCGCCATCGAGGCGAAGGAAGAGGGCCTCGTCGGGGCCATCGGTATCACGGGCCACGGCAACGAGGCCCCCGCAACCCACCTCGAAGCCTTGCGGCGTTACCCGTTCGAGACGGTTCTTACGCCCTGGAACTTCATCCTCTCCACAGATGAGGGCTACCGCGCCGATTACGAAGCGCTCGTGGAAGAAGTCCGCCGTCAGGACGCAGGGCTTATGATCATCAAGACTATCTCACGCCGTAACTGGCCGGAGGGGGATCCGACGGGCGACCAGAGGTACACCACCTGGTACGAACCCTTCGACAGGCAAGAATATATAGACGCTGCCGTCTCGTGGGTGCTCTCCCACGACGAGGTTACGGGGCTCGCGATGGTCGGGGATATCACCCTCGTCCCGATGATGCTCGAGGCAGATGGGCGCAGGATGTCGCGCGAAGAGGCCGAGCAGGTACTCTCCCGCGCCCCCGACTACTCCTCGCCGTTTATCTCCGTGCCGTTCTAGGCTTCAGGCATCAGGTCCGCTTTTGCCTGATGCCTGAAGCCTGCTGACTCAACGAGAACGGCGACTCTTTGCAGCCTCCCCTGAGCCGCAGGTCGTTCCTGTTATCAGCTTGCGGACAGCATGGCCACTGATGTAAATCAAGGACCAGCAGCCCGAAAGAGTTTCCCTCCTGCACACACTGCAGCGGGACCTGTCCTGCGGTTGACGCTGGTTTGCGGTGTGACTATTCTTACACCCGGCAGGTGCCAAGGAGGAGGATTTTATGGCTAGCGTGACCCAGGCGCAGTTGAAGTCATCTGTTGAAAGTCCGGGGCTGAATCACCTGATAATCGGCATTGACCCTACCGAGAATGGTTTGCTTGACCTGCGGGGAGGAACGTTGACAGAACCTTGACGAGATCGGGCTGTTAGGGGTATCGCTGTTGGAAAACCGCGGTAAGAAAGGAGAAGTTTAAGGTGGCAAATCTGGCGTTATTACAGTCTATGGTTACGGTCAACGAATCTTGGCTCGACTACTTCATTATCGCGGTGTACTTCGTGTTCGTGCTCGGCATCGGGGCCGTGCTCAGGACGAAGATGCAGACCTCAGAGGACTACTTCCTCTCCGGGAGGTCTCTGCCGAGCTGGATCACGGGCCTCGCCTTCCTTGGTGCGAACCTGGGGGCCCTGGAGATCATGGGGATGGGCGCAGGGGCTGCGACGGTCGGGATCATGCAGGCCCACTACTACTGGATCGGCGCGATCCCGGCGATGTGCTTCGTGGCTCTGTTCATGATCCCCTTCTACTACGCCAGTCGCGTCCACTCCGTCCCTGGCTTCCTGAGGCTCCGCTACAACGAGGCGACGCGCGGGTTCAGCTCCATCCTGTTCGCCATCTTCATGCTCCTGCTCTCAGGCATAAACATGTTCGCGATGGCGCTCGTCTTCCAGCTGCTCCTTGGCTGGTCGCTCACGGCGAGCATCTTCCTCTCGGCGGCTATAGTGCTCGGGTACGTGGTCATGGGCGGCCTCTCATCTTCGATCTACAACGAGGTCTTGCAGTTCTTCCTGATCACGTTAGGTTTGGTGCCGCTCGTGATCTTCGGCCTTATAGACGTTGGCGGCCTCGCCGGCTTGAAGGAGTCCATAGGCGATCCGCAGTTCTTCCACGCCTGGGCCAACACAGGCTCGACAGACAACCCTATGGAGGTGCAGTGGTTCTACATCGTGTTCGGGCTCGGTCTGGTACAGAGCTTCGGCTACTGGTGCACGGACTTCCTCGTGGTGCAGAGGGCTCTGGCGGCCGAGGATCTGGCGGCATCCCAGAGAACCCCTCTCATCGCGGCGTTCCCGAAGCTCTTGTACGGGATACTCGCCATCTTCCCCGGACTGATCGCCTTGTCCGTCCTAGGCCCGAAGATCGCCACGGCGGCCGAGGCCAACAATGCCGTCCCCTACGCGATGGCCTACTACTTCCCCACCGGGATGCTCGGGTTTGGTCTGACGGCGCTGCTCGCGGCCTTCATGAGCGGGATGGCCGGCAACATTACGGCCTTTAATACCGTCTGGACCTACGACCTCTACAAACCGTACATCAACCGGGACGCCACCGACCGCCATTATCTCAATGTGGGTCGCATCGCCACTGTTGCTGGTGTGCTCCTGAGCATCGCAACGGCCTACCTGGCTCTCAGCTTCACTACCATCATAAACTACGTCCAGGTGCTGCATGGCATATACCTGGCACCGCTCTTCGGAACGTTCCTCCTAGGCATGTTCTGGACGCGCACGACGGGCTGGGGTGGGTTCACCGGGCTCGTTGCTGGAACGGGATACGGCATCACCACGTACCTCATTACGCTGGACGACGGCCTGGGGGCGTCCATGGCGCGAGCGTTTTTCGCGTGGATCGTGACCCTCGTCGTAACGATCGCGGTCTCTCTGGTCACCCAACCCAAGCCGGACTCCGAACTGCGCGGCCTCGTGTGGGGCCTGACCGAGCAGAAGGAGGGCGTGGAGGAGACCTGGTACAAGAAACCGTGGGTCCTCGCGGTCACCGTGCTCGTCATCACCGTTGCCCTGAACATCTACTTCTGGTAGGAGGAGAGCATGACGGAAGAACACCAGACAGAAGAACACCACGATTATTTGGAAGAGGAGAGGGTGCCGGAGCACTCAGGCACGGACCACTCCATGGCGATAGGCTTCTATATCGCGGCCCTCATCCTTATCTACGGCGTCACGATGGTCCTGACCGGGATTGTCTCTTCTTCCGGATCGGCGCCCGAGGGCGACCTCGGCTTTAACGTGAACCTGTGGTGGGGTCTGGTCATGGTCGTTTCGGGATGCGTCATCTTGGGGTTGACCCTCGCCTCGCCCCGCCGCCGCGCCGCCCGGAACGCCCGGAACCAGCAATAGAGCACTTCAGCTTGTCAGCAAACAAAAAGCTGAAGTGCTGACTAGCTGACCATAGCGGATCGGGGAAGGGTCGACCCTTCCCCGATCCGCTA
>DATDKO010000422.1:0-7577 GCA_036519935.1 Rubrobacter sp.
GGTCCCGTCACCATCCGGAGCGTGCAGGATCGGTAACGACCTGTGCGAAGCCGCCGGAGAAATCCAAGGGGAGCCCGAACCAGGCGGGCAAACCGGATCAGGTGAAGGTCGGACGGGTGAACGAGAGTGACTCTTCGTCGACGCGTCGAAAGAGCAACAGGTCATCGAAATGCCCCGGTTGAGACGATGATGACTGATCGCATTCGCTCCGGAGTTCGTGGACGACTCCGGCTTAAGAACACCGAAGACCTCGGCGTAAAGAAGGCACCCACCCCGACTGAATCTCCCTCACGCGGAACGTGTAAACCCCGATGGGGTCTGCCGGAGCACACTCCGGCAGTAAGCCGACCGCGAGGAAGGTCTAAATCCCCAGCGGGAGAGGGAAGGATCGAGAAGCGAATGCCGGCTATTAGCCGAAAGGCAAGGAGAAATCATAACCTGCCGGATAGGGCACATGAGCCTGACCTGAAAGGGTGCCGACGCGATCAATAGGTGAGCCGCCCGAACTACGTTGTGAAGGAAGCCAACCTCAAGGTGAAAGTTGGATGCAAGCCCAGAGCTTAGCAAACGGAGCCGAGGGACGGACCACTGACCGGAACGCCATTGACTGGCACGAGGTCAAGAGGACCGTCAGCAACCAGAGACAGCGCAGCTTCAGAGGTGACTTGCTTGAGCCGTGTGCGGTGAGAGTCGCATGCACGGTTCTGAGGGGAGGGCGGCGCAGAGATGCGCCGTCCTTACCCGACTAAGCTTCTCCTTATGGGCCGGGCTCCGGGGTGTCGTCAGCACCGCCGGGGCCATCTCTCTATGACACCCATATTATACAGTATTGTGTGGTAATTATCTACTGATTGTGGTAATATTTTATGAAGAAAGTAGTGCAAAATACAGAGCATGGAGGTCAACGTGGAGCGGCTAAAGGAACTGAGGAGGGAGCGGGTTCTCTCCCTGCGAGAGTTGGAGGAGAGGAGCGGTGTCTCCTACAACACGATCTGGCGTCTCGAGGACGGTCGCCAGGGTGCGCACCCCCGGACGGTGCGCAAGCTGGCGGATGCCTTGGGTGTCCAACCCTCCGAACTCATTAGGGAGGGCTAGATATGGGTAAGCGCGGAAACGGTGAGGGTGGTATCTCCCGCCGCAAGAATGGACTCTACATGGCCCGCTACATGGTCCAGACGCCCACTGGGTCCAAACGCAAGACGCTGTACGGTAAGACGCGTCGAGAAGTAGACGAGAAACTCACCAAAGCCAAGGCAGACAGGGATGGTGGGCTAGTGTTCGACGCCGATAATTTGAAGCTAGGTGAGTACCTGGCGCGGTGGCTTGCCGATTCCGTACGCGACACCGTACATCCCACAACCTTTGAGCGGTATGAGCAGCTGGTCCGCCTCCACATACGCCCAGTGTTGGGTAAGGTGAAGCTCAAGAACTTGACCTCTGCCCACGTGCGCGGACTCTATCGCGAGAAGCTTGATGCCGGACTCTCGCCTCGCACCGTTCAATACGTCCACGTCACTCTTCACAAGGCGCTCAAGCAGGCCATCGCGGACGGGCTTATCCCGCGCAACGCCACCGAGGCCGTCAAACCGCCGCAGGTAAGGCAGGAAGAGATGCGGCCCTTGACCGCGGAACAGGTGAAAGTACTGTTCGAGGCCGCGAAGGGAGATCGCCTCGAAGCTCTCTACATCTTGGCCGTGACCGCCGGGTTAAGGCAGGGAGAGTTGTTGGGGCTCAAATGGGATGACATTGACCTTGAGGTCGGAACTCTGTAAGTGAGGCGCACCCTTACCACCGCGAAGGGCGGACCGGTCCTCTCCGCGCCAAAGACCAAGGGCAGCCGCCGCACCGTGAGACTCTCTCAGACTGCATCGGAAGCCCTCACAAGCCACTTGGAGCGCCAGTTGGGGGAGATAGACCAGGCTGGCGACCTATGGCGCGAGAACGGTCTCATCTTCGCCTCCGAGAGGGGCGAGCCGCTCTCCCGCCAGCACGTCACCGCCCACCGCTTCAAGCCCGTGCTCAAGGGGGCGGGCTTGCCGGAGATTCGCTTCCACGACCTCCGGCAAACGTGCGCCACGCTGCTTCTCAGCAAGAACGTGAACCCGAAGGTGGTCTCCGAGATGCTGGGCCACGCCAGCATAGCCATCACCCTGGACACCTACTCCCACGTGCTACCTACCATGCAAGAGAGCGCCGCCAAAGCGATGGAAGACGCCCTTTCCTAGCGCGTTGGTGTAGTAATTGGTGTAAAGAGGCCCCGCGAGAACGCTGAGCCTCTTTCTCTTGTTCTGATTTTGTGCCTATTTACAGGACTTTCTCTCAGTAGGGGCGGTGGGACTCGAACCCACACTCCTTCTCAGGACCCGGATTTTAAGTCCGGTGCGTCTGCCGATTCCGCCACGCCCCCTGGGATTCGGTCGGGAGTATAACAGCTAGTCATCCGCGTCCTCCGCACTGCAGCAGCGGCCTTCCGGGTAGGGTTGGTCGAGGCGCTGGATGGTCCATTCGGCGACGGGGTTCGGGATGGCGCCCGAGATGTGTAGGGCCGTGAAAGCATGAAGGCACTTGACGCTGCCGCGGGCCGCGTCGCGGACACCTGCGACGCGGGTCCCGTAGATGGAACGGTGCGCGGTGTGGATTCCCTCGACTACCGACGCGCCCACCGCTTCTCGTGCCTCCACCACGCCGCCGGTCGACTCCACGCGCGAGATGGCGGCGACCAGGCTCGGGCAGGTAACCCAGAAGCTCGTCGGCATCTCGCGCATACGCTCGTTCTCGATAACGCTCGGCAGGCCGAACGGACAACGGGCTGCGACTCGGAAAGGGCGTGGCCCACGTCCGAGCTGCCTTGCGACGGCGTCGTAGTCTCTCGTGGTTTCGGGCATCAGGTCCTTATCGGCGTCGCTTCCGCCGTATGGCGAAACCTGGATCTGGATGGTAGCGTCTTCATCGAAGAGGGTTACTCCTCATACGCTTTCCTGACGGCTGATGCCTGTAACCTATTCCGAAGGAATAATGTAAACCTTCTCGCCGGGCCTGACCATCCCGTAGCGCTCGCGGGCGGCGCGCTCGATGCCGGCGGGGGTTTGCAGCTCCCTTATGAGGCGCTCGTTCGCGATGTTTTGTGTTCGCGTTTTCTGTAGTTTCTGTTCGAGGACGGGGATCTCGGCCCTGTTGTGCAGTATGTCCTGGAGTGGTGGCACGTAGGAGGCGAGGAGGAGGCCCAGGAAGGCTGCGTAGATCACGACCACCAGCGGCCTCAGTCTCCTGGGTATGCTCACCTCGGGCTCACCATGCTCCTTCTATATGTCCTCGCCCACCGTGGACACCTCGACGACGTTCGTCGAGCCTGGCACGGACCCGGCTGTCCCGCCCGTGAGGATGACCTCGTCGCCGTCCTTGAGGTGTCCGGCCTCCCTGGCGGCCTCGATGGCCCGCTTGAAGCGGTCCTCTAGGGAGCCGGCCTGTTCCCCGTGGATGGAGATCACACCCCACACCAGCGCGAGCATCCTGACCGTGTGCTCGACGGGGCTTATGGCCAGGATCTTGTTGGGCGGCCTGAAGCGGGCGACCCTTATGCAAGAGAGTCCCGTCTGGGTCGAGGTCAGGATGGCTTCGGCTTCCAGGTCTTCTGCGAGCTCGCAGGCCGCGTGCGTAACGGCGTCGTAGCGGTCACCCCTCCCCCAGGAAGCCGAGGCCGGGATGTCCCGCCCGTAGTTGATCGCCCCTTCCGCGGCCCGGCAAATCCGCTCCATCTCCTGCACGCTCTGCATCGGGTAGCGTCCGACGGCCGTCTCCCCTGAGAGCATTACCGCGTCTGCCCGATCGAAGATGGCGTTGGCCACGTCAGAGACCTCGGCACGCGTCGGACGGGCGTTCCGGATCATGGAGTCGAGCATCTGGGTGGCCACGATGACCGGCTTGCCGAGGCGCCTGCAACGCGCCACCATGCGTTTCTGCTCTATGGGGACCCACTCGGCGGAGAGCTCGACCGCCAGGTCCCCGCGCGCGACCATGATGCCGTCTGAGGCCGCTATTATTTCCTCAATGTTGTCTATCGCCTCATGCTTCTCGATCTTGGAGATAACGGGCGCGTTGCCGCCGAACTCCTTTATGCGCTCCTTCACCTCCCTGACCTCATCCGCCGTGCGCACAAAGGACATTGCCACCCAGTCAGGGTGGAGCTCCTCCATCCCGAAACGCAGGTCCTCGACGTCCTTGGGCGTGAGACCTCTTATGGAGAGGGTTGAGTCAGGGAAGTTGAGCCCCTTGTGGGAAGAGATAGGTCCGCCTTCCAGGACCTCGCACACGACCTCGCTATCCTCGACGCTCTCGACCCGCAGCCCGATGAGGCCGTCGTCTATCAGGAGGCGATGGCCGGGGCGCACATCGTCGGCCAGGTTCTCGTATGAGGTCGAGAGCCGGCTCGCGTCCCCCGTGAAGTCCCCTGGGGCGATCACGACCCTGCTGCCCTCTACCAGCTCCGTCTCACCCTCCACTTCACCGGTCCGGATCTTGGGTCCCTGGACGTCCTGCAAAATGGCGACGTTGCGCCCAAGCTCCCTGGCGGCACCTCGTACGATCCCGGCGTTCTTCAGGTGCATGCTGTGCTCGCCGTGGGAGAAGTTGAACCTCGTCACATCCACCCCGGCACGCACAAGCGAACCGATGGCCTCCTCCGAAGAGGTGGCAGGACCCAGAGTCGCGACTATCTTCGTCCTGCGCAACGTCAGTCCCCTTTCACCCTCGGGTTGAAAGCCGCCAGGCCAGGGTAGAAGGCCGAACTTCCGAGGGCCTCTTCTATTCGGAGGAGTTGGTTGTACTTGGCTACGCGCTCGCCGCGGGCAGGCGCGCCCGTCTTGATCTGGCCCGCGTTTACCGCCACGGCGAGGTCGGAGATCGTCGCATCCTCGGTCTCACCGCTGCGATGGCTGATCATCGTGGTGTAACCTGATTTGTGCGCGAGCTCCATCGTCTCGAAAGTCTCCGTGAGCGTGCCGATCTGGTTGACCTTTATGAGTATGGAGTTCCCCACACCTTCACCGATGCCACGGGCGAGTATCTTCGGGTTCGTTACGAAGAGGTCGTCGCCGACGAGCTGGACCCTGTCTCCCAGCCTCTCGGTGATCATGGCCCACCCCTCCCAGTCGTCTTCGGCGAGGCCGTCCTCGATGCTCAGTATGCGATATTCGTCGCATAGCCCTACGTAGTAGTCCACCATCTCCTCCCTGGAGAGCTTCTTACCCTCTCCGGCGAGGTCGTACTCGCCGTTCTCGTAGAACTCGGAGGCGGCAGGGTCGAGCGCGAAGGCTATCTGATCCCCTAGAGTGTATCCGCTCCTCTCGACGGCCTCCGACATGAGCCCGAGCGCCGCGCCGTTGCTCTCGAGGTCTGGCGCGAAGCCACCCTCGTCGCCGATGCCTCCGGAAAGCCCGCGCTCGGCGAGAAGCTTCTTGAGCGCCTGGTAGACCTGCGCTACCGAACGGAGCGCCTCGGAGTAGGTGTCGAAACCCACGGGCACGACCATGAACTCCTGGAAGTCCACGTTGTTGGCAGCGTGGGCCCCACCGTTCAGGATGTTGGCGCAAGGGACAGGAAGGGTGTAAGCCCCGGCCCCGCCGAGGTAACGATACAGCGGGAGCGCGGCGGCTTCCGCAGAGGCCTTCGCCGCCGCCAGCGAGATGCCGAGGATCGCGTTGGCCCCGAGGCGACCCTTGTTATCTGTAGCGTCCGCTTCGATCATGGCAAGGTCGAGGGTCCTCTGGTCGGCAGCGTCGAGGCCGAGGACCACCTGTGCCAGCTCGGTGTCCACGTTCTGGACAGCGTTCAGAACGCCCTTGCCGCCGTAGCGGTCCCCTTCCCCGTCCCGCAGTTCGACCGCCTCGTTCTGGCCGGTAGAGGCTCCCGAGGGGACCGAGGCCCGGCCGACGAACCCGCTCACCGTGGCCAGCTCCACCTCGACCGTCGGATTTCCCCTGGAGTCCAGGATCTCACGCCCGTGGACAGCGATGATCTCCGTCATTATCCTCCCCTGACCTTAGGTCTCGGGTAACAGGCTTCAGCCGTCAGGTCTTGCTTTCGCGTACCGTGCTGGCGCTCGCAGATGTTTACCCGTCTTCACCAATCTCTACCAACGATAGGCCGCTTGCCAACCATTCTGAGCGTAACTCTACGCGCAAACGCCGCGCGGCGCCACCAAGAGAGCAGGTTTCCAGGCCCTGCTCCTCCCATGGGCAGTCTAACTGAAGCCTGAAACCTGTAGCCTGATGATTACCCCTGATCCGGCGGCTCGTAGCCCTTCAGGTACTTGACGTCGCGTTCCTTTTTCTGCTCCTCGATCCACTTGTTGAACGCCTCGGACTGCTTCTCGGTAGCGAGTTGGGACCTTATCTGCGATTCGACCTCCTGAAGTGAGCGGGTCTGCTCGGGCTTTACGTCCGTAACCTGGAGGATATGGTAGCCGAACTCGGTCTGGACGGGACCGACGATCTCACCCCGCTCGGCCCCGAAGGCAGCCTGCTCGAACTCGGGTACGGTCTCGCCCTTGCCAAGGCAACCGAGGTCCCCGCCCTTCGCGGCGCTGCCCGGGTCCTGGGAGTTCTCCTTCGCGAGCTTCGCGAAATCCCCGCCGTTCTCCAATTGCTGCTTTACGTCCTTGGCCTTCTCTTTCTGGTCTTTGTTGAAGAGTATGTGCCTGACGCAACGCTGCTCGGGGGTCGTGAACTGGGCCTCTTTGTTCTTCTCGTAGTAATTCTGGATCTCATCGTCGGAAGGCTCTGCGTCGCCGGCCACCCTCTTCTGTACCTCCTGGACCGGGAGGTTCTCGCGGATGTCCTCGCGGAGCTGTTCCTCCGTGATGTTATTCTGCTTCAAAGCCTGCTCGTAGGCTTCCTGGTTGCTCATGTCCTGCCCGGAGGAGCGGGCCTGGTCGCCTACCTGCTCCTTGAGCTTAGCGAGCTCCTGGTCGACCTCTTCGTCCGAGACCGTTATGTTGTGCTCCTGGGCGTAAGCCTTTGCTATCTCGATGCTCACGAGCTGGGGCATGATCTGCTGCACGGTGGCCTGGTACTGCGGATCGTCTTTGGGCACACCGCTCTGCTCGGCGAACTCATCCAACTCCCCCTGGGTGACGTCTCCGCCCTCGAAGGTCACCACTTTCCTGGCCTGGGAGTCGACATTGGCGACCGGCTCGGCCGGATTGCAGCCCGCCACGACGAGTATGGCGACCCCTAGTAACAATAAGACGTACAACATCCTGTACCTGAAAGACTTGCTCAAGATGACGAAGAACCTCGCTGTTTGAATGCCAGAGACCGGCAGGGATTATAGCATGCAGGATGTCAAGTTCAGCCTGCCCGCGCGAGCGCCCGCAGCGACTCTTCCGCCAGGAAGAGGGGATTCAACGCGGGGGCGCGGACCGATGTCCTGCCTGTCCTCGTCGTGACGGTTCCCCCCGTAGCCTTCCTTATGAGGGCGGGGGCGGCAGAGCCCGCGGTGACACCGGTTACGGTGAGGTTGTCTGAACGGTAGGTCACGGAGGTGGCTCCAACCTCGCGGGCGAGGAGCTTGACCCGCGA
>DATDKO010000423.1:0-11910 GCA_036519935.1 Rubrobacter sp.
GCTACTGAGCGCGCAGGCTGTGTGTCAGGGCGTCTATATCCAGGTCGGCGGGGTCGACGACGGGAGGTTCGGGAAGGTTCTGAGGCGGCGGGTACTTCTGTCCGATGCCGCAGTCGAAGACGACTACCTCGTCGTCGTGCCCGATCTCTCCCCTGTCGCGCAGTACGGGGACGGCGGCGAGGGCCGCGGCGGACTCGGGGCTGACGTAGCCGGCTCCCATGCGTCCTGCGAACCTCTGCATCTCCGAAATAGAGTCTTCGCCCACGGCCACGGCCGTGCCTCCCGATTTTCTCAGAGAGTCCAGGATCAGGAAGTCACCAACGGCGGAGGGGACCCGAATACCAGAGGCCCTGGTGTTGGCATCCTGCCAGGGCTCGGCGAACCGGTTTCCCGACTCGAATGCCTTGACTATCGGCGCGCAGCCCTCTGATTGCACGCTCACCATCTTCGGGCGCTCGGGCCCGATCAGGCCGATAGCTTCCAACTCTTCGAAGGCTTTCCACATCCCTACGAGGCCCGTGCCGCCGCCTGTCGGGTAGACGATCACGTCCGGCAGGCGCCAACCGTGCTGTTCGGCGAGTTCGAAGCCCATGGTCTTCTTGCCCTCGACGCGGTAGGGCTCTTTGAGAGTGCTCACGTCGAAGGCGCCGATCATGTCGGCGAGGGCGGTCGAGATCTTGCCGCAGTCGGAGATAAGACCTTGCACCAGGATAAGCCGCGCTCCCATCGCCAACGCTTCCTGCTGGTTGACGAGCGTAGCATCCACGGGCGTCAGCACCGTGACCCGCGCACCGGCAGCCGCGCCGTAGGCCGCAAGCGCACCTGCGGCGTTTCCCGCCGAAGGCGCGATGAACGAGGTCACGCCCAACTCTACAGCCCGCGAGACCGCGACGGCCATCCCTCGTGCCTTGAAGGAGCCCGTGGGATTCAGGCCCTCCACCTTCGTGCCGAGGCGCGAGACGCCGAGCGCCTCGCCGAGCCGTGGTTGCGCGAGGAGCGGCGTATCACCCTCTCCCAGATACACGACGTTAGTCCGGTCCCTCACCGGCAGAAGTTCTGCCCAGCGCCACAGGCCGCCCGTTCGGCGCTCAGCCAGCGATTCCTCTGTCAGTGTTCGGGCGGCCTTCTCGATGTCGTAGCGGGCGAGCAGGGGGCGTCCGTCAACGGGGTCGAGCCCGATCAACTCGTCCGCAGGGTAGCGCTCCCCAGAAAGCGCGCCTTGCAGATGGGTAAACGTAGAACCGGTGTCGTTCAAATCAATCCCTCAACGACTGTCAGAACCGGCGCAATTCTACTCGCACGCCGAAGGTAACGCCATCCCGAAACATCGGCGCTCAACGAGCGTGTGCGGCTGCGACGTTCACGAGGAGATCTAGCACCTCTTGAACAGGGACTACGTCGCCGTACTTGGCGTCTATGTCGTAGAGGTTCGCCTCGTGGGCGTCGGGGCGGAAGCCGTACTGGAGGGCGTCGACGGTCGTTGCGCGGACGCAGCCGGAGGTGGATGCGCCGGTGATGATGAGGGTGTCAATACCGGCGGCGGTGAGGAGGCTGGAGAGGCCCGTGCCGAAGAAGCCTGATGCGAAGAGCTTGTTCAGGACTGGCTCCGTCTCCTCTGGGGCTATGCGGGGGTCGATCTCGGCCCAGCGGGTTCCGGCCTGCAGGGTAAGGAGCGCTGGCACCTTATCTATGAAGGCTGCTGCGGTAAGTTTGTCGCTCTCGCGGTAGGCGACGGTGGTGAAGACGATGGGGATCTCCGCCCGTCTGGCTGCTCTCAGGAGCTTCTGGATCTCCGAGATCGGTCCTTCGAGGTCGCAGGCAAGTGGTGATTCCGGATCTGTGAATCCAAGAGTCATGTCTATGACGACGAGGGCAGGACGGCGGCCGAAGCCGCCGCGTCCGCCGAACCCTTCTATGTGCGCCAAAGTGTCAACTCCCGTTGCCCCGCGCCTTGCCGAGCTCGCCCGAGAGCCACTCGTTGAACTTGCGGCGGGTCTCGGCGATCATGCGCCGCTGCTCATCAAGGGGTGGTAAGTCTCCGTGGTCGAACCCCGGCGACTCGCCACGGCTCGCCCTTATCTCCTCGCGCTTCGACCCAGTCGCTCCCGCGTCGACGGCGCCATCATCTACAACAACGCCGTAGACGTTCTCGGCGGCCTCAGGGCTTATGAGGCTCCAGCGGACGTCTTTGGCTATTGCCTCCGGGTCGCGCTCCAGCGGATCTCCGACGCCACCGGCGCCGGCCGTCTCGAAGATGAGGCGATCTCCCTCGAAGACGGGCACGTCGCGTACTTTGGCCGGCATGTCGACCTCTTCGCCGTTCGCCCTGACGAGCGTCTTCTTGGACGCGGCGCCAGGCTTACCGCCGTCCACGCCGTAGGGGTAAGTGTGATGCCTATCGTCCTGGTATGTGATGTGGCCGTCGGCCAGGAAACGGTAGACTTTCTTTATCCCGCAGCCGCCCCTGAACTGGCCGGCGCCGCAGGAGTCTTTGCGGGCCGAGTACTCCTCCACGATCATGGGGTAGTACGTCTCCATGTACTCGGCGGGGACGGCGAGGAACTCGGGCCACCAGGAGTGTCCGTCGAGGCCGTCCTTGCCTGGGATGGCCGGTATCCCGCCGTACAGGATCTCCATGGTCTGGAAAGACTCGCCACCCTCCTTGACGCCAGAGTAGACGAAGTTGGGGCTCGTCCCGTAGGAGCCTGAAACGTTGAAGCCGATGGCCTTCGCGTACACGGCGCCGAGGACGTCGAACTGGCGGGCCATGACGACGAGGCGGTTGCTCAAGGGCGCTGGCTCCTTCGGCCGCAGGACCGTGCCGTCAGGGATATTGACCTTGATGATGTCAGCGTAGCCGTCGTTGAAGAGGATCGTCGGGTCCACGGCGGAGATTAGGAAGACCCCAGCGAACATCTGGAACATCTCCTTGTTGAGGAGGAAGTTGACCGGTCCAGGGACCTGCGCATCTGTACCCGTCCAGTCGAGGTGCAACGAATCACCCTCCCGCCACATCGCGAGCTTGAGCTTTATTGGTCCGTTGCCCAGTCCGTCGTCGTCCGTGTAATCCTCGAACTCGAAACGCTCGCCTTGGGGGATGAGCTGACGGATCAGATTTATGATGCTCGTACGTGTCCGGGCGAGGAGCGCGTCGCAGGCCTCCAGGTACGTGTCTTTGCCGAAGCGGTCGCAGATGTCCTTTACCCGCTGGGCGCCTGCAGCTGTGCCAGCGGCTATGGCCATGACGTCGGCGCGGGTCTCGCGCGGGGTGCGGGAGTTGTGGCAGAAGAAGCGCAGTACCTCCTCGTTCAGGCTGCCGCCGTCGTAGAGTTTGACCGGTGGCAGCCTGACGCCCTCCTCGTAGATAGAGCGGGCGTCGATGGGGATAGACCCTGCGGTCGAACCACCAACGTCCATGAGGTTTCCCCACTGTAAAGCGTAACCTATGTGGTCGTCTTCGTAGAAGATCGGACGCACCAGCAGGATATCGGGCAGGTGGGAGGTGCTTCCCTCCATCATGTAGGGGTCGTTGAGGGCGATGACATCGCCGTCTTTGAGATCCTCCACCGTGTAAGGGGAGTTTTCGAGAACGGTATCTACCGGGCTCCCGAACTGGCCTACGACCATACGGCCCTTACGGTCCGCTATGAGGGGGAACTCGTCGGCCTGCTCGCGGATAACGGGGCTTACGGCGGTAGTGACGAGCACCCTGTCCATCTCGTGGCGGATGTTCTTCAAGGCGTTCTCGATTATGTCGAGGGTAACGTGGTCTATATCGTGTTCCCGGACGAAGTCCGGCTCGGCCTGCTCTTGCAATGCCATTACTTATGCCTCCTCGATCCGGATGTTTCCGAAGCGGTCAACAGCGCCCCTGTAGCCAGGTTCTATAACCGTAGTCGTATCGTCCTGCACCACGATCGCGGGTCCGTCCACCTTGTCGCCGGGACGAAGCCCGCCGCGGTCGTGTACCGGGGTCTCGACCCATTCGCCACCGAAGTACACCCGCTCATTGCGCAGGACGGGCCCCGAACCGTCCTCGGAGGCACCATTCTCGCTCTCGACCAGGCTCACGCCTTTGATGGTGCCGCGGCCGACGACGCGGACGGTGGCGATCTCCAGCGGCGAGTCCGGCAGCTCGAAGTTGTACCGCTGGCGGTGGGCCTCCTCGAACCGGCTGCGCAGGAAGGTGCTGTCCTCGCCCGTAAGCTCTTTCAGCTCGAAGCGGCAAGGGATCTGGATATTCTGCAGGTGGTAGCGGCAGTCCGCGTACAGGTCGAAGCGTTTGTCCTCCTCCCCGACACCCTCCCCGTCCAGCCACTCATCGGCCTCCGCGATGAGCCCCTCGATCGTCGTCTTCAGCTCGGAGGCTGGTGTCTCCTCGGCGGTACGCAGGTACGTCTCCGGGAACTCGTTCTGTATGTCGGAGGAGAGGAACCCGAAGGCGCTCATCACGCCTGGGGTCGGGGGTACGATCACTGACCGCGACCGGATGAGCCGCCCGAGGGCGTTCGCGTGCATCGGGCCGGCCCCGCCGAACGCGACGAGCCCGAACTCCCTGGGGTCGTGGCCGCGCTCGACGCTCACGACCCTGAGCGCGGCGTGCATATTCTCGTTGACGACCGCCAGTATCGCCTCTGCCGCCTCCTCGACGCTCATCCCGAGCTGCTCTGTAATGGTCCCGACGGCCTCTCTCGCCGCTTCCTCGTCCATCTCCAGCGTGCCTCCGAGGGCGACGCCAGGCGGTATGCGGTGCAACACCACGTTCGCGTCGGTCACGGTCGGGGCCTCGCCGCCGCGCCCGTAGGCCGCTGGCCCCGGGTCGGCGCCTGCGCTTGCCGGTCCCACCTGAAGGGCGCCACTCGCCGAGACGAACGCGATAGAGCCGCCACCAGCCCCGACGCTGTGGACGTCCACAGCGGGGGATTTGAACTGGAAGTATCCCAGCTGGATGTCGCGCCGCACGGGCGTCTCGCCGTTCAAGCATAGCGATACGTCGGTGCTAGTTCCGCCCATGTCGAAAGTGAGGATGTCGGGGACCCCGATCTCACGTGCCAGATACGCCGAGCCGGTGACACCGCCTGAGGGTCCTGAGAGGGCTATCTGGATCGGACTCTCCGCAACCGCCTCTGTGCTCATCGCCCCGCCGTCGGAGCGGACGATGGAGAGCCGGCCGTCGAACCGCTTCTCCCCCATCGAAGACTCGAAGTTCCGCATGTAGAGCATCGTGCGCGGCTGCACGGCGGTGTTCACCACGGTGGTGAGCGTCCGCTCGTACTCGCCATACTCCTGTCCGATGTCCGCCGAGATGGAGATCGAGAGGTCCGGGTACTCCTCGCGAACGATGTCCTGCGCCCGCCGTTCGTGCGTCGGGTTTACATAGGAGTTCAGGAACCCGATGGCCAGCGACTCAACACCCCGGTCAACCAGCTTGTTCACCGCCTCGCGCACCCCGTCCTCGTCGAGTTCCGTCAGGACGCTGCCGTCGGGGCCCATGCGTTCCGTGATACCGACCGTATCCGTGGGGTCAGCGGGCGGGTCTGGCTTCTGGAGGGCCATCCAGCCGTAGAGCGGCCCAGGCGTCCAGGCGCGGGCGAGCAGGAGGACCTGCTCGTGGCCCTTCGTCGCCAGCAGGCCGACGCGAGACCCGGTGTTCGTAAGGATCATGTTCGTTACCACGGTCGTGCCGTGGAAGAGCAGCTTCAGGTCCGTGAACCCTATGCCGACCTTCTCGCAGACCGCCTCCATACCCTCGACCACGCCACGCGAAGGATCGTCGGGCGTGGAGAGAACCTTGCCCTCGGTCAGCTCTCCCGACCCTTCGTCAAAGACCAGCACGTCCGTAAAAGTCCCACCGACATCAACCGCAACGTTGTACATGGTCGCTCCCATCGGTCGCTTTGCATTTCAGCTTGTCAGTTCTCTTCTGGGTGGCGAGGCGGCTTATCGTCTGCGCTACCTTCTGCGGACTGTTTATCTGGACATGTCATGCCGGTTGCCCTTCTTTGTTTAGGTGGCGCTGTAGTACCTGTTACCCGAGACCTAACTCGAAATTGCCTGCTTTGTGGACTTGTCCCGGAAGCTCTTTGTCGAGTTGCTGTGCGAGCCAGGTTGCTACTTCGATGAGGGTGTCGAGGTCTATTCCTGTTTCGTAGCCCATGCCGTGCAGGAGGTAGACGAGGTCTTCTGTAGCGATGTTGCCCGTGGCGCGCGGGGCGAAGGGACAACCGCCCGTGCCGGCCACGGAAGCGTCGAGGACCGTCGCGCCTCTCTCGACGGCGGCTACGGCGTTGGCTATTCCGGTATTGCGCGTGTCGTGGAAGTGGCAGGCAACGGTGATGCCGTGGACCGCGACGCCCTCTACGAGCTTCCGCACCTGGTTTGGTACTCCCACGCCGATGGTGTCGGCCAAGACGATCTCGTCAGGACCCGAAGCCGCGACGCTGCCGGCGATCCGGAGTACGTGCTCAGGCTCGACCCATCCTTCGAATGGGTCTCCGAAGGCGGCGGAGAGCGTGATGGAGACGCGGACCCCATCGAGCCGGGCGCGCTCCACGAGCCGCACGGCGAGCTGCGTGGCGTCCGCCACGGTGGTGTTCTGGTTGCGCTTCGCGAAGGACTCGGTTACCGGGAAGGCGTAGCGTACTTCGTCTACTCCTGCCTCGATGGCCCGCTCGTAGCCCTTCTCGTTGAGGACGAGGCCGGCGTAGGTCGTACCCGAGGTACGTTCGATGGCGGCCATGACTTCCTCGGCGCCCGCCATCTGCGGGACGCGTTTCGGGTTGACGAAGCTGGCCGCCTCGACGCGCGGAACGCCGGCGGCTGCGAGCTTCTCGCAGAGCTCGGCACGGACCTCGGGGGCGAGTGTTTTGTCCTCGTTCTGTAAGCCGTCTCGGGGTCCAACGTCGACTATCTCGATGTGCATCAGACGATTCCCCGTTCACGCAGACCGTCGAGGTCCTCCTCGCTTATCCCGAGCAACTCTTCGAACACCTCGTCGTTGTGCTGGCCTAGCTTAGGGCCTGTCCAGCGAACCTCTCCTGGTGTCTCAGAGAGGCGAGGGACGACGTTCTGCATGGGGAACGGGCCGATCTCCGGGTCGTCGACGGTAACGATGTTCTGGCGGGCGGCGTACTGTTCGTCCGAGAGCATGTCTTTGGCGGTGAACAGTTTCCCTGCGGGGACGCTCGCTTCCCTCATGACCTCGAGCACCTCATCCGCGCTTCGCTGTCTGGTCCAGTCGGAGATCAGGCCGTCCAACTCTTCCTGGTTCTCGCCGCGGGCGTGGTGGGTTGCGTATCTTTCGCCCTCGGCCCACTCGGGATGACCGAGCGCCTTGGCGAACCGTCCGAAGACGGTATCGGCGTTGGCGCCGATCACGACGTAATCACCGTCGCCGGTAGGGTAGGTGTTCGACGGCGCCACGAAGGGCAGGATGGCCCCGGTGCGCCCACGGACATGCCCGGCCAGCGCATACTCCGGAATCGTGCTCTCCATGAGGGCCAGGACGGCCTCGTAGATCCCCACGTCGACCACCTGGCCTATGCCGCCGCGCGCCTCGCGGTTGTAGAGTGCCGTGACCGCGCCAAGAGCGCCGAACGTCGCCGCGAGCGAGTCGCCGAGGCTGATGCCGACCCGCGGCGGAGGACGGTCCGGGTACCCTGTCACGTGCCTTATCCCGCCCATGGCCTCGCCAATGGATCCGAACCCCGCCTGGTCCCTGTATGGTCCTGTCTGTCCGTATCCAGACACCCGCACCATGATGAGTCCGGGGTTGATCCCGCTCAGGTCCTCATACCCGAGGTCCCACTTCTCCAGCGTGCCAGGCCTGAAGTTCTCGACGACGATATCCGCCTCGGAGATGAGTCGTCGGGCGAGGTCCTGCCCCTCCCCCTCCCGCAGGTTGATGGTGACTGATTTCTTGTTGCGGGCGATGATGGGCCACCAGAGGGTGCGCCCCTCCTTGCGGTGGCGGCCCCACACGCGCATGGGGTCCCCTTTGCCTGGAGGCTCGAGCTTTATGACCTCGGCGCCGAAATCCGCGAGAAGCTGGCCGCAGAAAGGGCCAGCGAGCAGGCTGCCCATCTCGATGACGCGCACGCCTTCGAGAGGACGGGTTCCGTTGCCTCCCTCAACCATTTACATCCTCCTTTAGGGCTCTGATGACGAAGTCGCGTCCCTCGTAGACGTGCTCGCGCATGATGATCTCGGCCCTGTCGGCATCGCCATTCTCCAGAGCTTCCAGGATCTGGCGGTGATAGTGGTTGGAGATAGTCCGCTCGTGCGGCGTGTACCAGAAGAATGCCTTGAACATGAGCGGTATCTCGACGGTCCGGTTGATGAGGCGCTCCAGGCGCCTGTTGCGGCTGGCCTCGACGATCGTCCCGTGAAACTCCTGGTTGAGCGTGACGAGGGCCCGGATCTCTTCCTCGTGATCGTCGAACTGGCCGGGCAGCCCCTCCATCTCCCTGGCCAGTTCCCTCAGCAGCTCCAGCTCGCGCCCCTCTATGCCTCCCGCCGCGCGCCTTGCGGCGTGGCCCTCCAGCACGGCGCGCAGGTCGTAGATGTCCCATACGTCCTCGATGGAGAAAGAACATACCGTGGCCCCGCGGTTCGGCGCGATCTCGACGAGCCCCTCGGCCTCGAGCATGGTGAGGGCCTGCCTCACAGGCGTCCTGCTCACCCCCAGCCGCTCTGCGAGCTGCTCCTCGATCAAACGCTCATCAGGGCCATACGCACCAGTCAGGATAAATGCCCGCAACCGCTCCAAAACCCCACCAGGCCGCGGCCCCTCGTCCCCCTCCCGCACAACATGTCCCACCAAACCCCAGTTCCTGACCTACGGAGAATCCTTTGTATACAATCTTAAGTGCCGACGACTCTTGTGTCAATATTGCAATAATTTCAGCACGCTACGCCGTTCGGCTTCGGCCTGTAAGCATTTCAGCATGTCAGCTTTTGTGTTTGCTCGTGGCCGAATGCGCGCTCTGCAGATTCGCAGTAGATAGATAGTTCTATGTTCTACAGGAACCATCCGGCGGCCGCGCTACGGCGCTGGCGGCGCCATGCATGCCAGACATTACGTCGAGGTTTCGGCGAAGGTGGCGGCGACGCACCATGGCCTGTTGGCGAACCTTTCCTAAGTCTCGCGCACCTCGGCGAGTACGGCCCCTCCTGGGACGAGGGAGCCCTCCTCGAAAGGGAGCGAGTGGACCACCCCGGCGTGGGGTGCTGTGACGGGCTGCTCCATCTTCATCGCCTCGATCACGAGGAGGAGTTGTCCCTCCTCGACTTCCTGGCCCTCTTCGACGAGCACCTTCACGACCGTACCAGGCATCGGGGCTGTGAGGCTGGCGGCGGCATCGGCGCCAGGCCCCGTCTCGTCCACGGCCGGAGGCGGGGGCTTACGGAGCGTATGGATCTCACCGCGTAGAGAGATGAGAACCTCTCCGGGACCAAGTATTATTCCAGCCTCGAGGGGCTCCTCGTCGATGAGGGCACGGATGCGGCCATCTCCGTAGTAAAGAACCTCGACGATGGACTCTTCGCCTTCGGTGGTGATCCTGAACCTTCCCGGCCCGGCACGTTCCGCCCCGACGCGGTGGTCGTCGAAGTCTAGGGTAGCCACGCCGAGGAGACGCCAGGGGCCTGCCGCGAAGGGATCTGATGACGACGGGATGCTGTGGAGTTCCGCCGCTGAAGCGAGGATCATGGCTTCCCGCGAGACAGGCTTCTCAGGCTTAGCATCCGTGAGATTGTTCGCTTCGAGGAAGCGGATCGTGGTCTCGCCCGCCAGGAACGCAGGATGGGCCGCGATGCGCTCGAGGAGCGGGAGGTTGGAGGAGGGACCAAGGATCTCATAGTCTGTGAGGGCCCTTCGGAGACGGCGGACTGCGGAAGGACGATCAGGGGCGTAGACGATCAACTTCGCGATCATAGCGTCGTAGTGTATTGGCACCTCATCCCCAACCTCGAACCCGATATCGTTACGGACACCTGCACCCTCAGGCGGCGAGAAGGTTTCGAGTAGCCCGCCGGAGGGCATCCCCTGCTCGTCCTCGGCATAGATGCGGGCCTCGATGGCGCTGCCCCGCAGGGTCACTTCCTCCTGGGTGAGTGGGAGTAGGTCTCCCGCTGCGACGGCGAGTTGGAGGTGAACGAGGTCGAGGCCCGTAACGAGCTCCGTCACGGGGTGCTCGACCTGCAGGCGCGCGTTCATCTCCAGAAAGTAGAAGTGGTCACTGTCGAGTAGGAACTCTACCGTGCCTGCGTTCACGTATCCCGCCTCGCGGGCGAAGCGGACGGCGGCGTTGCAGATCGACTCGCGGAGGTCAGGGTCGAGTGCCGGGGACGGGGCTTCTTCGATGACCTTCTGGTGGCGGCGTTGGATCGAACACTCCCGCTCGAAGAGATGGAGGACGTTGCCTTGCCGGTCCCCGAGCACCTGTACCTCCACGTGGCGCGGATCTTCCACCAGCTTCTCGAGGAACACAGACCCATCTCCGAATGCAGCCTCAGCCTCCCGGCGCGCCCCACTTACCGCCTCGACAAAGTCTCTCTGATGCGTCACGGCCCGCATTCCCCGCCCGCCACCTCCCGCGCTCGCCTTTACCAGGACCGGGTAGCCGATTCGGCTAGCCTCCTCCGCGAGCCGCTCCTCGCTCTCGTCTTCCCCGTCGTAGCCTGGGATCGTCGGCACACCGGCCCTGCGTGCCAGCTCCTTGGCCCGCACCTTGTAGCCGACGGCATCCATCGCCTCGGGGGGAGGTCCGACCCAGGCAGCGCCAGCCGACTGGACCGCCCTGGCAAACTCCGCGCTCTCCGAGAGGAAGCCGTACCCTGGATGCACGGCTTCGGCACCTGAGCGTTCGATCACATCCACGAGCCGCCCGGCATTCAGGTAGCTTTCCGGTGCCGGAGCCGGGCCGAGTAGGTATGCTTCGTCGGCGAGGCGGCGGTGCATCGCGTGTTCGTCCGCTTCCGAGTAGACGGCGATGCTCTTTATTCCGAGTTCACGGCAGGTGCGGATGATACGGACGGCTATCTCGCCGCGGTTGGCGACGAGGACGCTACCGAAGCTCACCGCTCCCTTCTCCAGCGCGGCTCGCGTTTCTCAATGAAGGCTGCGAGTCCCTCCTGTCCCTCTTCGCCGGTGCGCAGCTCAGCGATCACACGTGCCGTCAGGCCGGGCGCCTCCATAGGCTCCGTCGTCTCGAGCCTGCGTAACAGCCCCTTGAGAGTCGCCTGCGCGACCGGTCCTCCTTCGAGAAGCGCCCCGACCTTCTCTTCGACTGCTTCGTCGAGTCCATCCCTCGAAACGACCCTATGTACGAGGCTGATCTCCCGCGCCCGTTCCGCGCCGAACCTTTCCCCTGTGAGGAACAAAGATCTCGCATGCGAGACCCCGATCTTGCGTAGGACGAACGGGGAGATCGTGGCCGGAGCGATGCCGAGCTTTATTTCGGAGAAGGCGAACCGCGCTTCCGAATCGGCCACGACCACATCAGCCACGGCGAGAAGACCGGCCCCTCCACCCATTGCCACACCCTGGACCTTCGCCACCACAGGCTTCGGACACTCGTCTATGGTCCAGTACATCATGGCCAACCGTCTTGCGTCCTCGAGGTTCTCCTCGTAGGAGAGTACGGCAGTCTCCCGCATGTACCCGATGTCCGCACCGGCGCAGAATGAGCGTCCTTCGCCAGCAAGCACCACGACCCGAACCCGATCGTCATCGGAGATCTCCTCGAAGCAGCGCGTCAACTCCTCGATGAGCGCCGCGTTCAGCGCGTTGTGTGAATCCGGCCTGCTCATTGTCACGGTCGCCAAAGGGCCACTCCTGGTTACCTTCAACGAATCAGGCATCGGTACCCCAATCTCTGCGTAGCGGCATTACTTGTATTCTCCTATCCA
>DATDKO010000424.1:0-12574 GCA_036519935.1 Rubrobacter sp.
GGTGCCCTCGCAGTTGCGCCAGCAACACAACGACGTGGCGGGCTTCATATATGCTGTCTTAGGTGTCATCTACGCCGTACTGATAGCACTTGTGGTTATCGCTGTCTGGGAGGATTACGCTGCGGCAAGGGACACGGTGGAAAGAGAAGCTAGTGAGCTTGACGATGTTTTCCGACTCGCTCATCCGTTGCCAGACCCTCAAGGACGCCAGCTCCAGGAACTCGCTCGCTCGTATGCCCAGGTTGTAGTTGATAAGGAGTGGGCTTTAATGTCACAAGGTCGTACAAGCCCTCAGGCTTGGGAATTGCTAGACGAGATGACGCTTCTCTTTGAGAATGTGGAGGTTCGCTCGAAGGCCGAACAGGTGCTCTACGGCGAAGCGCTAGATCGGATAAATGAGCTTGGGGACGCTAGGAACGCTCGGCTTGGGGAAGCCGGCGAGGGCATACCTGCCGTTCTGTGGGGCGTGCTGGTTGTCGGGGGAATATTTGTTGTGGGTTTCACCTACCTATTTGGCTTGGACAATACCCTTGTGCACACTCTGATGGTTGCTGCATTGGCATTAATCATCTCCTTGGTGCTCTTTACCATTGGCGTTCTTGAGTATCCTTTCTCCGGCGGTGTTAGAGTTGGCCCGGAGCCTTTCGAGGTGGTGCTGGAGAGGTTTGAGAGCAGTTGAACTCTGAAGGCGAGGTTTCCGTGCCCTGCTGACTGAACATGGCGCCGAGCGGTCGGAATTGGTTAGAGACTAAGGGAGGCCGTCGTTCAGTCGCCTCGCAGCTCATACTCGGGGGTGGCCAGTAAGCGGCGGGGGTGATTATAGTCGCCAATCTTCCAATCGGTCTCTCCTGTAGGAGGATGGACTAAGTTCGTGTGGCGCAGTCACCTCATGCTAGATCCGAAGCGCATTCGGGCAAGAACAGCCCTGGCCATCCGCCACGCTTTAGGGTCGTCGCCACTGCGACAGTAGTCCTCACCTCCTCTTATGAATCCCACTCGCGCACGCCGAGTTTGTGCGGCGGCAGCTGATGGTACCCGGTTAGTCGAAGGTGACGAGCCTTGCAGGAACGAGCTCGACGTGCACCTCCGTGGGATCGACGCCTCGCTCCTCCAGCTCCGTCCGAAGCCGGTCTGTATTGGGCAACGGAGGAGGACCCTCCATGTGGACGAGGACCACGCCATTGCGGGTGGTCACGTTGCCCGTGCTCCAGCCGACTGCGTTGCCGAACGAACGCGCAGCCGCCAGAGTCTGGGCTTCGCGTGAGGTGTCGCGGATGACGGAGACGGACGTCGCGGTCAGCGGGATGCTCACGGCAACTATCATCGCAGCGATGGCAATGACCGCGTTGCGCCGGTTGATGGTCCGCTGCTCGGGGCCAGCCGAGTGGGCGGCCAGGCGGTGGATGCCGTAGAGCGCCATCACGACCGTACCGCTCCCAAGGATCGCGGCGACGTTCGTCAGGAAGAGGAGGGACGCTCCGAGCGATTGGCCTAGCTTACCGGCTTCGAAGGTGACGCCGACCACGCTAAGCGGGGGTACGAGTGAGATGGCAATGGCGACGCCCGGCAAGGTGTCGGAGATGTCGCGTCGCACCAGGGCCACGGAACCGACGGCGCCGGTGGCGAGCGCAGCAACGAGGTCTATGAGCCTCGGATGGACTCGCCCGGCGACCTGCGAGTTCGTCTCTGCGACTACTGGGTCGACGACAAGTAGTCCGACCAGCCATCCGATGGCGACCGCAACGACAGCGCCGCCCGCCACGTGGAGAAGCGATCGGGTCAGGTTCGTTCGATCAGCGAGCACGACCGAAAGCATCGTGCCGAGGATCGGGGTCATCAGGGGCGCGACGATCATGGCCCCGATCACGGTTGCCGTGGAGTCGGCAGCGACGCCTGCTGCGGCGATGATGGATGCCAGCGTAATCAGGATCCAGAACCGGCTCAATCGCTGACGAACGTCAGGCCCCTCGAAGAACACCGCGTCGCGTATGTGTTTCGTGTCGTTCATCATCACCATCTTCGTGTCACCTCTTCCTGATTATGCTTCATGCCTCTGGCTCCTAGAGCTCGTGGAGGTCAACCTTTGCATCCTCGACGCTCTCGTATTCGCCCGCGTAGAGGAACATAGAAAATTGTCGCTCATGTTCGTTCTCTCCTTGCTGACTGAGTCTCGCTTAGACCTTGCATTGCTGCACTATTAGCCTCTTGTGTATGGCAATGTACCCTCGTTTTGGGAGATATTTCATCACCCAACGGAGCGTTTCCCCTAGGGGATCTGTCCGAACATAGAAACTCGAAGCGCGGCAGCTTCGATAGTCGTGATACGATTTTTTCGTAACTCTCTACCCAACTCGATGTGATCTTTCGCAGCTCGCGGACCTGATAAGTTGTATATCTGTGCCAAACGTTTGTGGCTGTACTTCTTTACCCGCCTGTCTTCCGGATCTGGTCCGTTATGGTCGTCGTACAAAATTGCACATTGGAGGGCAAGTAACGGATCTCGTGTGGGCTTGGGCCTTAGCCGGCGCTTCTGTGTCGCGGCAATCGCATCGAAAGCCCTCTCGACGTCTCTCTTCGTAGTGCCTTCGTCTACCAGGATATAAGCATGGGCTCGTTCAAATCCTCGTTGTCGCGCCGCTCTTGCCAAATCTCCCGATATTCTCTTAGAGTGTGCGCACAATCCCGCCTATGCCGATGCCGTGGGACTCTAGGCATCGGTCCTCTACTACTTTCAGAATTCTTTGCCAGAACCTTGCTTCTATGAGGGCTGCCCTGTGTGGATCGCGCAGGATGCGTATCGGCGGGACTGCTATAAAGACATGGTGCTTTCTCTCAGACGGTTTGACAGCACCCGGCAATGCGATGCTGTAAGGATTCGGGTCGGCGTACCTAGCGAACTGAAGCAAGCTTGTTGTAGGGGGGTCGTGCAATACGCAAGCGGAAACGAATGCTTGCCATGACGAAACCTCATCGACGCCGCCGTAATAACCGCCGAGGTACCTACTAGGGACAACCTCTCTTACGATGCGGTTAATGTCCGCCAGCCACTCTTCCCTGTGCCCGTGCGACTGATCTTCTTGCTGTTCCCAAAGCTCCGCTTCCACTTCATTGTCGGGTGGCTGATCGGGTCGCCCGGGAAACTGGGGACCTCCCTCAGGAATCAATAAGAGCGGGAACCGGAACTGAGGGCGCGGAAGTTTGCTGGAAGGAACAATGTGCCTACGTTCGCGTAGTTCCTTCACTAGGTTCCAAAAGGAGCCTTGCTGTAAGCATAGCTCGGTGGTCCGCTCGCCCCTGAGACGCCGCACTTCAGCGACGGCACTCGATTCTAAGTAACGTTCCGTTGGTCGTTCTTGTTCGCGTTGCTGTCCCTGCGGCGACGTATTTGGCTCTGTTAAGCTTTCCATGAGTTGTGGCGCGGGTATCTGACTCTGGCGGAGCGGCCCGCGCCGCGCCTCCTTTCTCTATGTTGTACTCAATTCTAAACTCTCCACTGCAGTACCAGAGGACGAGATCGCCCGGAACCGAAAGGAGATCTTTGCAGATGAGGAACCCGGCAGGGATCAGGGCTTACCAGAAGGCGGGCTTCAAAGAGATCGGGCGGCGGCGCGAATGCCGCATGATGGGCGGCAAGCTGTGGGATGAGGTTCACATGGACTGCCTCAGCAGCGAGTTCGAGAGGCCCGTGACGCCCGGCAAAGAGTGGGGCTTCTCCGCTTGGCTGCCTCCGGGGGCACGGCGCGGATCGAGATCGACACCGACGACAGCGTGGCGGCCCGCTAGGGCGCGGGCTGTTGGTTTCTGAATGGTCGCCAAGGCTCTCGAACAGGCGGCATCGCTCCTACCGCCTTCAGGTGGGCCCACGCAAGTTAAGACAACGCGGGGCTTGTCCTTTCGCACCATAATCGGATCGGCTGGCGGCGAGGTGGAACTGAAGGTAGTGCCTTAGCTACCTAAGAGAAGCTACGCCCACAAATCTGCGAAACGTCAAGTGGGCAGTTATATCTGTTCAACTACTCCAGCGCTTGCTCAGAACATCGCGGATCAAGCGGGAGGCCGCAATGGTGGCCAGAACCGAAAACGTGCCTTGGATAAGAGCTTCCTTAATATCGTCTTCCGACCCGCGCTCCTCGGGCTCCTCCAAAAACATGCCTGCGAGCTTGGTCGCCGTCCACGCCGCCAGCGCGGTGGACAGTATCAAGACAATCCGCTTCTGCATTTCCTCGCTCAAGCCTCCGCCTCCTCCGCTGCTCGACCTGCCTGTGAATCTTCAGTCTATTGTAGCCCGGCGAGGACTATCTCAAGATGGTGCGTCAAGCACGGTGTAGCGGCAGGCTATGCACCCCGAGATCGGGGCAAGCTCGAGTTAGTCTCTACGGCGGCTGTTGAAGAAAGCGTAGGCGGCGAAGGCGATCAGAGCCACGAGCACGATCGGCCCGAGTAGAGTGGTGAAAAGCAGCGCGAACAGAATCCTCAATATTCTGAACGATCCGAAGCCTCTACCAAAGCCTCGCCTGCCAAGGCCCCTCATCCGAGTCAGTAGAAGCTCCTCCGGCAGAGCGCTCACGAGCAGCGACACGGCGTACAGAGCCAATTCGAGGTGCCCCGCCGCGATGGCGTGGATGTAGGCCATAAAGCTTGTGCTCCCTTCGGCGCTCGCTTCCCTATACTCTGGCGTTATACCAAAGCAGGGAGTGCTGGTACACAGCATGGGTTAGCAGAGGGTGCGGTTTCGATCTGCGGCCTTCGGACTATGACCGAGACGAGCCACCGGACCACGCTACCCCCACCACATGGTAGGCCATTCACCTCAGTGCTCTTAGGCTAGGCGGTAACGCAGTACGGGGTGGTGTCACGTCCCAAGGAGGCATGTGCTCTTACCCTCAGAGCGTCTGCAACTCAGAGGATGGGAGCGAAAGGATGGCGAGAACCTTCAGCGTGGATACCAGGGTTGCCCCCACTTCGCTACTGGCGAGGGCCAAGAAGGCCGCCTACGCGAACGTCGCTATCCTGTTAGGCGACGAGCACTCGGGGCGCTTTTCGCACGAGATGGCCAAGGGCGAGTACCGCATGGTGGGGCAAAAGGTCATCGTCACCGTGACCGATAAACACTGGTTGCTGCCCTGGGCTGTGGTAGAGGTCCAGCTAAGAGAGCTCGTACTCTAGCCTCCCTATCGCTCGCGTGGAAAGGGCGCGAGGCCCGCGAGGAGGCGGAGGCAGGAAGACGGGGGGCCAGGAACGGAGCGCGGAAAAGAGGCTAGCGGTGGGTTTCGAGTGTTCGCTTTATGGTCGCGTTTAGTTCTTGGGAGGGGTGGTTTTTGAACTCCGACGCTGGCTTGCGGTCGGTGCCGTATTGGTCCAAACTCACGCATGTAATTACCACAGCGAAGGAGGCTCGCACGTGATGCCGAAGGACCCCGGTCAGCACCCTGACTCTCTGCCAGCTAACCCCCTCTATCAGTGGCCCTTTGGGGGCGACGTTAGCCAGTGGATACGAACGCTGTGGTTCCCTTGGTCCGACTTCTTGAATTCGACGACAGGCGAGAAGCAAGTCGGGCTTATCAACGTGATGGTGGACGAGATGGAGTCGGGCAATGCTGAGCGTGAACGTAAGATCGTCACGGGCGTCGCTAGCTACGGCAAACAGCTAGACCTTATCAATGACGCCTTGAACGCGATGATCGGGCTTATGCTCTCGCAGAGGAGCGTCTCCGAGCTTAGCAAAGACGACCGGAAGGCCTTCGACGAGTTCTCCGAGATGTTCAAACAAATTGCCGAGGCCAAGGGCGAACATATCAGGCCGACCGAAGCGAACCTCGAACTCTTCCTCGAGAACATCAGAGACCTGGAGGAGCAAGATCCTAAGGCTTACAAGAGCATGCTCAAGAGGTTACGGGAGTTCACCAAGAGTGAGCGATCTAAGTGAACTATTCGAGCAATTAGCGGATGGGCCGGTGCTGCTCGCGACCGCGTTCGACTCGGTCAACGCCGATTACGACAACGGCGCTGCCCTTCATAGTTAGCCTAGATGCTGATGGAGTAATGGAGGCACGGCTCATCGCCTAGACGCAGGATAAGGGATCCGCCGCCGGGTCAGGATCCCGAGCCGCTCTCGAACGTGTCAGTTCTTAGACTCGTGGTGCGATTCACCACGGATTCATCGCCAAGCATCATCATTGGTGAAACTGAAGAAGGCGGCAAAGAGGAGGCAACAACCAGTGGCATTAGACATTTTCCTCAAGGTAGCCGGAATCAAGGGAGAGAGCACCGATGCCCAACACCGTGAGGAGATAGATGTTGCGTCATTCTCGTGGGGCTTAAGTCAGCAACGTACCACGAGCACCGGCGGCGGTGCGGGAGCGAGCAAGGCATCATTTCAAGACCTCCACGTCGTCACGAACGTGAGCCAGGCCAGTCCGCAGTTGTTCCTGGCTAGCGCGGCGGGTCGACACATCGAGACAGCCGTCCTGACAAGTCGTAAAGGGGGTGGGAGCCCTCAGCAGGATTTCTTGAAATATACCTTGTCCGATGTGCTCGTCGCTTCCTACCACACGGACGGCCAGGCAGAAGATAGCGTTCCGGTAGATGAGGTGTCTTTCACCTACGCCCAAATCAAGGTCGAATACCGGCCACAGAGGCCAGATGGTTCGCTGGGAGCACCGATAACGGCAGGCTGGAACGTGAAGACTAACGAGCCTATTGAGTAGTCGAGTCTACCTAGGCACGCGAGGCCTACGAGGAGGTGGGCCAGCGCGGCATCTCTGGCGGAGTGGATCGTGGTCCCATGGATCCCGGCCTTCTTGCCTTCACGTAAAGTGGAAACCCCGGCGCCCTTGGGATGGTGGAAGGGAAAGGGAAAGGAGGGGCACCGGGTCTGTTAACGCCCATTGTGCAGACGCGCAGTTACACGTCTATAACAGCTCGGCAAGAGCTTGGTAACGAAGCGCTTGCAGGCCTAGGTTCTACGGAGTCTCCCTTTTCGTATGGTGTCCACGTGCGGACGGGACAAGCTGCTCACCCGCCGGGACAAGCTCAAGGAGCCGATACAGAGATCGTAGCAGCCGCCAATGAGAGCAAGTACGCGCAGTCAGACGACGATCGATGTTATCACCCGCCGAATCGAAGCGCCGAGCGTGCCTTCGCCTTGGCCGCCTCTTCCTCCCGGTCCTTAGGCGGGGCGGCGGTTTCGAGCGAGGCGAGCAGCCGCTCCGTGATCCTCGCTATGTCTTCGACCGCCGAGTAGAAGGCCGCCTCGTTCGTCTTGGAGGGCTTGTTGAAGCCGGTTACCTTCCTCACGTACTGCAACGAAGCGGCGTTTATCTCCTCCTCGGTCGCCGGTGGCTCGAAGTTGAAAAGCTGCTTGATGTTCCTACACATGGCGCTCGTCCTCCATACTGGGTGACCGACTGCATGGCTCGGTCGCTACCGGTTCGTCTTTCGTGCAACGAACGGTGGATACGACCTTCCAACTCACGTGTACATCCCACCTTCTCCCCGTCGACACTACACCGCGCAGTTCGGACCAGGCCACCGGTGCGAACTACCCGTCGGTTATGCAGTTAATGATACGCAAGATGTGGACCGGCCAAAGAGCCAGAGCTGCCATATCTCCCGCAAATCATAGGGTGACCGACGCGGCTCGAACCCGCAACCTTCGGAGCCGCAAGTGGGTGGTCGGGGCTCGAAAGACAGCCGAAGCGAGGCTCTGGTGCGCACAAGAATGCCCCGGCGAAGACCGATTGCAGTGCGACTACAGGGTGGCCGCAAGGCCACGCTTGGGCAAGACACTTGCGTAGGTTGGTTGCTGTCGCGTCCTATCGCCTTTAGGTGGGCCCACGCAAGTTGGGACAACGCCGAGTGTGGCGTTCCGGGCCACCTTGCTTGCGGAAGGGACGAGCACTGGGCTGGAGGTCGCGCTCTAGACACGCGCAAGAGAGTAGCACGCGAGGACCGCGAGAAGGCGAATCTAAGGGTGTAATACTAGTGGGCGTTCCACTCCGCCGCCAACCTTCTACGTAAGTTCACATGAAGATGTCCAGCGGGAGCAGGGCGCTCACCAGCAGGTTGGGCACGTCTACCACCTGGCTGACGCGCAGATCCACTGCCACGCTGCACAGGGCGTAGGCCTGCTGACGGTCGAACCCTCGCGTCTCGAGGTGCTCGATCATGTTGAGCAGCGCGTTCTTGGCGGAGAGGCTCAGGTCCTCGCTCTCGTTCGTGCCGTCTTTGTGCACCCCGATACCGGTGGTAGCAAAGAACCGGCGCGGGGCGGCCAGCTCCGGCCGGATGAAGTAGTCGTCCCGGAAGAACTGCAGGTCCCGGATGCCCCGCCGCTCTGCCTCGCCCTTCCTGATCCCGAAGCGCAGATGCACGCGAGTCCTCACCTCTATCGCCGTCCCGCAGGCCTCGCAGTCGCCCTGGGCGTAATGGACATCGCCGGTTGAGACCAGGCCGCCCTCCGCGTACACGGGCAACAGGACGGTGGTGCCCGGCGAGAGTTGCTTGATGTCTATATTCCCAGCCGTCTCGCGCGGCGGGATGGTCCTGAGCCCCTCTCTGGCGATCTCTTCATCGGAGGGCACGGCGCCTTCCGGATCGGGTAGCAGAGCGAACCCGCCACGCTCGACTAGCGCGCCCTCCCTCTCTGTGGCGCGCTCGCGCAGCTCGGCGCTCGGGGCTAGCCCCAACACCCAGGGGTGCGGGTTGGAACGGATACGGACGCCCGGGAGCTGCTCGGACTCCGCGTACTCGTTGCCGTGCAGTCGCCAGTGGACGATGTACGGGTCCGGGAAATCATCGCGCAGGAAGCCGAAGCCCGGCACCTCGACCGTGTAGCCCCATTGCTCCCACGGATCTGCCTCAACTGCGATCAGCCTGACCTCGAGCAGGTCGCCCGGCTCTGCTCCTTTGACGAAGACCGGCCCCGTAAGAGGATGGACCCCGCTCAGGTCCAGGTTCCCCACATCCTCCGCCGTCGACTCGCCGTTCAGTTGCCCGTCGAAGGCATCGCGCGTCTCGTACACCACGGTGTCGCCAGGATCTACCTCCACCACCGGCTCTATGGCCTCGTGCCAGCGATTGTGGCCCGTCCCCGGCTCCTCGCTAAGCGGTTTGGATGGATCTATGTTCACGACATGCTCTTGGGGCATTCTTTCCTCCTCGCGGTCTGGGTCGCGGTTTGCTTCCTTCCCCTGCACTCATGCTCTTACAAAAGTTAGTCCCGCGCCACCCACTCACAGCGTCGGCTCGCCCTAGCGGCCTACCGCCCGGTCCTATTCTGCTGCGCGGGGGAAGCGCCGGCGGGCGCGTCGTCGTGACCGTCTTTGTGCCCGGCGAGGAGACCTGTTGCCTGGAAATTAGTGTCCGGTGCCGTCGTCCAGTATGGTGTCGTCGAGGTGGCTCCCGAACTCCTCCGCCCTGACCTCTGCAGTCTCCCTGTACCTCTGGATGCGGTTCTCCCACGCCGTCCTGATCCCGAAGGCGGTCTGGGCAAAGTTGGCCTTCCTTATGGCTTCGGGCAGTCCCTCGTCGCCCGGCGCGTACACTTGAAGGGGGTCGCCTACGGCGATGGTGTTGGGGGGCACGAAGAACTCGCTCGGCACCTTTGTGTTGGCGTGCACTAGAGCGCCGACCGCGACGACGGCTCCCGATCCTACCGTGGCTCCCTGCAGAACCGTGGCCCCGGTGGCCAAGTAGCAGGCCGGCTCCACAACGCAACCCAACAGGGTTGCGTGGGGTCCGACGAACGCATGGTCGCCCACCACCACGGGCAAGTCCGCACCTCCTACGGAGGTCGCCCTGAGTACAGAGTTTTCGCACACTATGGCAGTAGCGCCGACCTCTACCTTCGAGGCTTCCGAGTCCAGCACGGACCCGTACATGATCCTGGCCTCCGGGCCAACCGAGACCCGACCGACTAAGACCGCCGTCGGCGCGACGAACGCGGAAGGATCAATCACGGGTTCGGCCCCGCGGTTCCTGACCAGCATACCTTGCCTCCTCAAGTCGGAACACTGCCGATTGCGTACCCAGTCTAGTGGAGTTCCAGCCGAGCGTCCGTGGGCCCGACAAGCTTGCCTGCCTAAGATCGTCGAAGCCGGTGCGCCGGGGGGCGTCCGAGCTGTCCAGTCGCCACTGCCTTCGTCTGGGCCCACGCAAGCTGGGACAACGCCGGAGTTGATGTTCCGCGCCCTCTTACTCGGGGAGCGAGCGGAGCTTGAAATCATGCTCTAACCACGCGGAAAGGGTGGCACGCGAGACCGTGATGTTCGTAGCAGAACTTAGCCTCAGTGCGAGCGCTCAACCAAGGTCATCCTTATCCCTTTCTTCGGTCTGAGCGTGATGGAGGGGTAAGGCTCCACCCTCTGTCCGGGCGCGAGCTCCATCTCGAACCGCTGAGCCACCGTGGCCAGGATGAGGCGTACCTCAGTCATCGCGAAGCTTGCGCCGATACACTGCCTGGGTCCCCCGCCGAACGGGAAGTACGCAAAGCGCGGCAACACCTCCTCATACCCGGCGATCCAGCGGTCCGGGTCGAATCGCTGCGGGTCACCGTGGTAGCGTGGGTCACGGTGCATCACCCACTGGCTCATAAGCGCCGTCGTACCGGCAGCCATCTGGTAGCCGCCGACCTCACATTCCGCGGTGGCCTCTCTTCCTACCACCCAGGCGGGTGGGTAGAGACGCATAGATTCCTTGACTATACGCTCTGCGTAAGGCAGATCGGGCAGGTCCGATATGGTCGGAGGCCTACCGCCTAGAACGCGTGCCAGCTCTTCGGCAAGCTCATGTTCCACCTGAGGGTTCAAGGAGAGAAGCCAGAAGGTCCAGGAGAGGGCGTTGGCCGTGGTCTCGTGTCCGGCCAAGAACAGGGTCATCACCTCGTCCCTGAGTTGCTTGTCCGTCATCCGCTCACCGCTTTCATCCTCGGCGAGCATCAGCATAGACAGGAGATCACCCCAATCTTCCTCGCTCTTGCGGCGATTCTCGATGATTGTGCCGACAACATCATCGAGTCTGCGGGCCGCCATCTCGAACCGGATATTGTGCGGCGTGGGGATGCTCTTGGGGATACGGATAAGGCGACGCTGTGAGGAGAAGTCCTCCAGGGCCACCTTCATGGCTCTCCCTACGTCGGTAGCCCGCGCCCCAACGTCGGCGTCGAAGAGGCATTTGGCGACGATCTCGAGCGTCAGATGCATCATCTCCTCATGGACGTCGATGGTTTGGCCGTCACGCCACGCTTCGAGCGAGCGCTCCGCGAAGGCGACCATTACCTCGCCGTAGGCGGCTACACTTTTGCGGTGAAATGCCGGCTGGGCAAGCCGGCGCTGACGTCTCCAGAACTCGCCCTCGCTGGTCAAGAGCCCCTCACCCAGCAAGCGCCGGTTGCGCTTGAGGATCCTCGTCTTAGTGAAGTTGCGATTGTTCTCGACGAGGATGTACTCGATCAGGCCTGGATCAGAAAGCAGGTATATCGTCTGGCCCATGAAGCGCAGCTCTACTACGTCCCCGTATTCTCGAACGCAACGGGAAAGAAAGCCCAAGGGGTCTCTCGCGTACTCCCGCACGTTGCCCCCAAGGAGGTGTCCCTTGGGGCCGGGAGGAGCGTGCAGTGTCCCCCTCATCGCGTCCCTTCCAAGGTCGTTTGCAGCTTCCCTCCGAAGTACAAAATATCCTGAGCTGACCTTCCGCGTTCTGCTCAACAAAGATGGTACACGAGACGTGCACACCGAACGCAGCTCCGTGAACTGACGCTGAGCTCTTGTCCTTGGCTAGAACGGCTTTGAGATTATGCTCTAGACACGAGCGGAGGGCGGCCCGCGAAGACCGATACGGCGGCGACGCGAGAACCTCCAAAGAACTCATATTCTCGACGTGGTTTAGTGAAGAGAGGGTTTGGCTAAAGCGCCTAGCTCAAAATTCCAGCTGCCTGCTTATTGGGCGGAACCCGACCACAGGTGTAGCTGCTAGGCATCAGTCATCGAGGATCGGCAGATCGAGCCGGCGCAGGCGCGAGGGGTCGGCGACAACCTCGATCTCGACGATCTTCCCACCCGTTCGGAACTCGGGTCCGGCCCGAGCTTTCGGAGGTAGAGTGCCGCGGAGGCAGGGTATAGTCGGGCGGACCCTGTCACAATGGGTCCCTTCAACGAACCAAGGAGCCATCGTAATGACAATTCCCTACGAGGTCAGGCCCATCGGGTACGTCGAGTCGCCTCTCGTCGATCGCGAGGGCGCCCCGAAGCAGGGGTTCGAAGGAGCGCCGGACGCGTGGCTGGTGTTCGACCCCGGCGTTGCAGAAGGCATCCGCGACCTCGCGGTCGGCGCCGACGTCTTCGTGCTAACTTGGCTTCATCGGGCACGGCGCGACGTGCTCGCAGTGCACCCGCGCGACGACCCCCGAAACCCCGAGACGGGGGTGTTTGCCACCCGATCCCAGGACAGGCCGAATCCGATCGGGCTGCACCGGGTACGCATCGCCGCGATCGACGGCTCTCGCGTGCTCGTGCGGGATCTCGAAGCCTTCGACGGGACGCCCATCGTGGACGTCAAGCCGGTACTCGCCAGCGGG
>DATDKO010000425.1:0-3289 GCA_036519935.1 Rubrobacter sp.
TGAAGCTGCGGAGTCCCATCTTTGCGCGGACCGCCGCCTACGGCCACTTCGGACGCAGCGAAGCAGGGTTCACCTGGGAGGAGACCTCGCAGGCTGATGATCTCCGCCGCGCTGCAGGAGGCTGAAGGTGGAGAGAGAACCCCGTGGGGAAGTCTATCATGGAGAAATCTAACATGATGCCCAGCGTGAAAGAGGTGCTCGTCACTTCGGAAGACATAAAGGAGAAGGTGCGCGAGATCGGGGAGCGCATCACCGAAGACTACCGGGGCGAGAGGCTGCTCCTGGTCGGCATCCTACGCGGGGCCGTGATTTTCTTGAGCGACCTCATGCGACACTTGCAGTTGCCGTGCGAGATCGACTTCATGGAGGTCAGCTCATATGGCACGGACACCACCTCGAGCGGGGTGGTCCGCATCTTCAAGGACCTCCAGGAGGACATAACGGGCCGCCACGTCCTCATAGTCGAGGACATTATAGACACGGGGCTAACCCTCTCCTACCTGAGGCGATCCCTGCTCGCGCGCAAGCCAGCCTCCCTGGAGGTCTGCGCGCTCCTCTCCAAGCCCTCTCGCAGACAGATAGATCTCGACGTCAAGTACGTGGGCTTCGAGGTGCCCGACGAGTTCGTCGTGGGGTACGGCATCGACTTCGCTGGCGCTTACCGCAACCTCTCCGACATCCACGCCCTGAAGCCCGAGGGGGGCAGGCAACCCTCGCTCCCAACCTTCCTCTCAGAGGACTGATGAAGACATGTGAGATGCGGCCGATTACGTTACTGAGGCTCTGAAGGAGGCAATCGTATCCAACACGAGAAGTTGGATTTCAGAGAACTACTCGAAGATCGAGTCCTCCTCGGGGACGGCGCCATGGGCACTCTCCTGGGCGAGCGCGGCGTCGGTTTCGGCCACCCCTACGCCCGGGCTAACCTCTCCCACCCCGAGATGGTCGCAGGCATACACGAAGAGTACCTGCGCGCCGGCGCGAGCGTCATCGAGACCAACACCTTCTCCGCAAACCGCTACAAGCTAGAAATTCACGACCTCGAAGACCGCGTGCGGCAGGTAAACGTGGAGGGCGCCCGCCTCGCCCGCAGAGCAGCAGATACCGTAGCAGCCGATACGCTGGTGCTGGGTGCGATCGGTCCCCTAGGACGGCTCCTAGCCCCGATAGGTCCCGTGAGTCCCGAGGAGGCAGGGGAGGTCTTCCTGGAGCAGGCTGAAGCCCTGCTCGAGGGCGGAGCCGACGCCCTCTTGCTGGAAACCTTCACTGACCTCGCTGAGTTGCGGCTCGCCTACGATGCGGTGCGTCTTTTTGGGAGGCCGGTGCTGGCGTACAAGACCTTCGTCGAGGACGGCGAGACACTCGCCGAAGGTTTGCCGGAGCGGGCGGCGCACGAGATCTCCTCCTGGGGCGCCGACCTCACCGGTGCGAACTGCACTGTTGGTCCGCAGCGCATGGTCGACATCGTGGAGCAGATGTCCGCCGGGGCCGGGCCCGTCGCCGCCTTCCCCAACCCGGGGCTGCCCCAGCTCGTGGAAGGCTCAGTCCGCTACAACCGGGACGTGAGGCACTTCGCCGCCTACGGCGTCAAGCTCGCCGAGGCGGGGGCGCGCCTCATAGGGGGCTGCTGCGGCACAACCCCCGCTCACGTCCGCGCCCTCTCAGAGGTGTTGAGGGACTTCAAGGTCGAGGGGAGGGTTGCCCGTAGGAGAGGATACGTCGCGGAGAAGGAGATGCGACCAGGGATCTCCAACGAGCCGGTGTCGGGCTTCGCCGAGAAGCTCCAGACGGGCTTCGCCGTCACGGTGGAGATCGACCTTCCGCGGGGTAACGACATCCAATCCGTAGTCGAGGCCGCCCGGCGCCTACAACGCCGCGGGGTGGATGCCATAGACATCTCCGACGGGGCACGCGCCAGGCTCAGGATGCATCCCGTTGCGGCGGCCAAGATCGTGCAGGACGAGGCAGCCATCGAGGTCGTCGCCCACGTCTCGTGCCGCGATCGGAACATCATCGGGCTGCAGGCGGACCTGCTCGGGGCGGCTGCCCTAGGGGTGAAGAACATCCTCGCCGTCACGGGGGACCCTGCCCAGATCGGGGACTACCCCGAAGCCACATCGGTTTTCGACATGGACTCGGTTGGCCTCATCCACATCCTCTCGCGGATGAACGCGGGCGAGGACCTGGCGGGGAACTCAGTCGGCGAATCGCCGGGCTTCCTCATCGGGGCCTCCTTCAACCCGACGGCCGAGGACCTGGGATTCGAGGCAGACAAGCTGAGGCGCAAGGTGGAGGCTGGGGCGCACGCCTTCTGGACGCAGCCGGTCTTCGAGATCGGGGTCCTGGAGAGAGCCCTAGAGGAGATCGACGATTTGGATGTCTGCATCCTCCTGGGGTTGATGCCTTTGAGGAGCGCTCGCCAAGCAGAGTTCCTCCACTACGAGGTTCCCGGCATCAACATCCCTCGGAGCGTCAGAGACAAGCTCGCCGAACTCTCTGCCAAGGACGCCTCGAAGTACGGGGTCGAAGTAACGCAGAACCTCCTGGTGAAGGCCAGGCCCCTAGTCAGGGGCGCTTATATCATGCCGCCGGCGAGCGCGCCTGATCTCGCGGGAGAAGTAATTGAAGCGATCAACTAGTCAGCTCGCCAGTACGTTGCCTCCTTCGGAGGGCGGCTTTCTGCAGGGGAGCTCGGTTTGCTGCTTCGCAGCGCTCGTCCCGCAAAGCGCCCCCGCAAAGAACCGAACGACACTAAGCCGACACTAGCCGAAATGGTGACTAGCTGAGAAACATTCGACTTAAGGGAGAATAAATTGCTCGAGATCAAAGCCTACGCCCCCGGCATCTATGCCCGCTCGGAGGAGCTTGTGCAGGCGACCCGCGACCTAGACAGGGACCGCGCCACCGCAGAAGCTGTCGAGGAGCGGCGAGAAGCGGACATGCGCTCCTTTCTCGACGCCCAGCGGGAGGCCGGACTCGACTACCTCTCGGACGGATTACTCAACTGGCAGGACATCTTCCGGCCCTTCGGCGAGGCCACCCGGGGTCTAGCGGCCGGGCCACTCACGCGCTTTCTGAACACTAACACCTTTTTCCGGGCCCCGGCCGTGACGGAAGAAGCCCCGAAGCTGGTCGAACCACTCAGGGAGCCGTACTTCAGTGCCGGAGAGCTCCCGACAAACAGGTGGGTGGCCACGCTTCCCTCGCCGCACGCGCTCGCCGCGTCGGCCGCCGGAGAGCTCGCGCCGCGGACGGTCGCCGAGGGCATCTTGGGACCCCAGATCCGGTG